>JAPYOT010000051.1:11515-12621 GCA_029938045.1 Fidelibacterota bacterium
TATAATCAAACGGCAGTTGATCGCCCACACGCTCCCAACCCATATATTCCTGTTTTTCAATCATAAATCTCTCAAAATATCGGCCGTTCTTATCAAACATTACCGAATCCTTCCCTAATTTTAAAAATGACGTTTGGTAAATTTTTGGTTTAGAATCAGAATCAAACGTATAAAATCTATAATTTAATTCTTCTCCTTCTTTATTAAATTTCACCATCATTTTATCTTTAAATGACAGCAATAATTCGTTGTCATTTTTAGTTGACCAGACCAACCTTTCATTTAATAGTTCCCTATAATCATATCCTTTTCTGTATTCTTCCTTTGGATATACTTCAAATCCTTCTTTTGTTAAGGGATCTTTCTTAGATCCTGAAATCAATAACCAGTCATTTCTCTGTCTCAGACTATCTCCCTTCATTTTATATCGACGATCAAAGCGTTTACCTAATGTAGCCAAAAAATGCCTTAATGATCCATTGTAGGCAATTTGACGATTATTAATCCATTGCCGTTTTTGTCGTTCGGATTTAGGTTCCATTTCAGTAAAATACGATTCACCTGCATAGCGAACAAATTGTGTACTGGATATAAAGAAGAATTTAAAAAATGATTCATCGTCATAGCGGAGCAATGCATTATTTGTGGTAAATCCGTTTAAATAGTATGTTATCACATATCCAAGTCGCTTATTTTCAATAATTAACGGCCTTTGAGCTGATGCCGAAAATATATTTTCTCCACGATTAAAAGACAAAACATATTCATTTATTATTTTACAGGATTTACCATTTTTACTGTTACCTAAAAAGGCATTCTTAAAAACCTTATAATCTTTTTTCCATTGTTTATTGGATTTTTTTGTGACTATAATCTCTTTCATATTAATTGGCTCTGTAGTCAACCGAAAATCCATATCTAACTGTGCGTTGGCAAATAAATTTAATTCCTTTTTCTCCATTGTATAACCGATCATTGAAATAACCAGTTCGTACCGACCGTTTGAAATATTTTTTATTGTATATAAACCATCTTTATCTGTCGTTGTCCCTATGGATGTTTTGGAAATAAATACATTAACACCAATCAATGGTTCACCTGTTTCT
>JAPYOT010000005.1:0-1509 GCA_029938045.1 Fidelibacterota bacterium
CGGAAAATATTCAAAAATAAATTTTCATAGTATATAATATACGTTGATTGCTTAGGAATGAATCAACTTCAAATAATATTGTAGGGACGATCCCAAATTTATCAAAACCTCTACTTCTTATTCCGTCGGGGCGACAGGATTTGAACCTGCGACCACTTGACCCCCAGCCAAGTGCGCTACCGGACTGCGCCACGCCCCGAATTATGAATTAATATTCTCCAGAAGAGACTTTAATTCATCCCTAATTTTAATTAGAATTTCAACATTAGCTTCACTCGTGTGTTGCGGTTGTTCTTCTATGGTTTTACTCTCAGGAGTATCTACATTACTTAACATTTTCCGTGCACCCTCTATGGTGAACTTTTGTCTATATAGTAAATCTTTGATTCTGTGGATAGTGTCAATATCCTTTTGCCGATAAGTACGATTTCCTGCCTTATTTTTCGATGGACTCAATTGTTTGAATTCCGTTTCCCAATAGCGAAGAACATATTGCTTTAATTCAGTAGCTTTGCTGACTTCGCCAATGGAATAATATAGTTTTTTTATCGATTGTGTGTTGGAGTCCATGTAAAATTCCTATTCAACTAATACTTTATATTAGTTAAGAAACTCTTTTAAAACAAGTACTATGGGAGCGAAAGAAAGGATTTAAGCTATTGCTTTACCTGGTGATGTATATTTCAAATTAAAGGCATCAGAAACGCCGGGATGGGTAATCTGTCCCTGATAAATATTTAAACCTTTTAATAAATACTCATCTAATTTAAGTGCGTTTAATATTCCCTGATTTGCCAATTTTTGAATGTATGGATTTGTTGCATTGGTTAATGCCGTAGTTGATGTAAATGGAACGGCCCCTGGCATGTTCGCCACACAATAATGAATAATACCATCCACTTGATAAATTGGATTTTCATGGGTTGTGGGTTTACAAGTTTCAATGCATCCCCCCTGATCAACCGCTACATCAACCACAACGGATCCTTCCTGCATTTTACCCAGCATTTCTTTGCTAACGAGTTTGGGTGCTTTGGCTCCAGGAATGAGAACAGCGCCAATCAATAGATCCGTTCTTGGCAATAATTCTTGAATATTATATTGATTACTGTAAATGGTTCTAACATTTTTAGGCATTATTTCGTCCAGGTATCGAAGGCGGTTCAGATTCACATCAAGAATATTCACAGTTGCACCTAGGCCTGACGCAATATGTGCCGCATTTGTGCCAACAATACCACCACCAAGAATCGTGACTCTGGCGGGCTCAACTCCAGGGACACCACCTAATAATTTCCCGCGACCACCATGAAGCTTTTCAAGATATTTTGCCCCCTCCTGGACAGACATCCGTCCGGCAACTTCACTCATGGGAATCAATAAAGGTAATGACGTATCTGAAAGCATAATTGTCTCATATGCAATTGCCGTTGCACCTGAGTTCAAAAATGCTTTTGTTAAAGTTTCATCAGCAGCAAAATGAAAATAGGTAAACATGGTAGTCCCTTT
>JAPYOT010000005.1:1609-11499 GCA_029938045.1 Fidelibacterota bacterium
TTGTTAAAGTTTCATCAGCAGCAAAATGAAAATAGGTAAACATGGTAGTCCCTTTGTGGCACATGGCCACCTCTTCTGCCTGGGGCTCCTTAACTTTGACTACCATTTCGGCATTGCTAAAAATTTCTTTAGAATTTTCAACTATTTTACAACCAACCGTTTCGTAATTTTCGTCAATAAATCCTGTAGAAATTCCAGCGCTTTTTTCGATGAGCACCTCGTGGCCTGATTTGGTTAATTCAAGGGCGACATGTGGGGTAAGTGCCACCCGATTTTCGTAAGCTTTAACTTCCTTTGGTGTTCCAATGATCATTTTTAATATTTTGGAATTAAAATTTAGTTACGTCGAAAAGGTCGTCTCCCACCGCCACCTGGACCATTGCCCCGTCCTCTATTGCCACCTTGATTTCTATCACGTGGCGGAGGCTCTACATAACCTTCCGGTTTTTCGAGTAATGCTTTTCGACTAAAGTCTAATCTGCCCTGATCGTCAACCTTTATCAGTTTAACACGGACTGCATCTCCAGGTTTGACTACATCTTCGACTTTGTCTACCCGATGCCATTCCATCTCGGAAATATGAATCAATCCTTCGCGACCTGGTGCAAATTCAACAAATGCGCCAAAGGACATTAGACGGGTGATGCTTCCATCAAATTCCATTCCAACCTCAGGTTCAAGGGTGATTGCCCGAACAATTTCGATAGCTTCTTGGCATCGTTTTAAATCAAGGCTTGCTACGGTAACTACACCATCATCATCCACATTTACATCACATTCTGTATCCGCAATGATCTTTTTAATGGTTTTACCACCGGGTCCAATTAAGCCTCCAATTTTCTCCGGATTGATTTGAAGCGAAAGAACTTTCGGTGCATATTTTGACATTTCCATAGGCTCGGCTACCGCTTCATACATGATATCTAAAATATGATTTCGACCTGCCTTTGCTTGGGCTAATGCTTCTTCCATCAATTCGAAGGATATTCCTTCAATCTTTAGATCCAGTTGAATAGCAGAAATACCATCGCGGGTACCAGCGACTTTAAAATCCATATCACCTAAATGATCTTCAGCACCAAGTATGTCACTCAAAATTGCATAGCGATCGCCATCTTTGATAAGCCCCATCGCAATACCAGCGACATGGCCTTTAGTGGGTGCACCTGCGCTCATTAATGCTAAAGAACCGCCGCACACAGACGCCATTGATGAAGATCCGTTTGATTCAGTAATTTCTGAAACAATTCGAACTGTGTATGGGAAATCTTCATATTCAGGAAGAATTTGCTTAATGGCTCGTTCAGCCAAATTCCCATGGCCTATTTCTCTTCGGCTTGTAAAACCAATTCGTCCAGTTTCACCTACACAATAAGGTGGAAAGTTATAGTGAAGAAAGAATTTCTTCTTCGTATCCATATCCATGCTATCGATAATTTGTTCGTATCTTGGGGTTCCCATCGTCAATACAACGATTGCCTGAGTCTCTCCACGAGTAAATAGGGCAGATCCATGTGTTCTGGCTAAAATCCCCGTTTCAATAGTAATTGGACGAATATCGGTTGTTTTTCGACCGTCTGACCGCACGGAATCCGCAAGTATCTGTTCGCGGAAAGCTGTTTTTAACTGATCGTTAACATATCCAGAAACCAATTTTTCTGATTCAGGATGGGATTCAACAAACGCCTCTTGTGCCTTTTCCTTTAAAGCAGAAATCTGATTTTCGCGATCAGCTTTGTCACCCGTCTTAATGGCGGCGTCAATTTTACCCGTAACCAACTCTGAAACAGCCTTAGCCAATGCTTCGTCAGTTTCTTCTTCGGGTACATCCCGTTTAACAATATCAAGTTCTCCAATTAATTTATTCTGCATGGCGATTAAATCTTTAATTGGTCCATGAGCAAATTTCATGGCATCGATAAATTCTTCCTCGGTAATGAGTTTTGCTTCACCTTCGACCATCACAATTGTTTGTTCGTTTCCGGACACGATAATTGACATATCTGAATCTTCCAATTGAGATCGTGTGGGGTTAATAAGAAATTCACCAGCAATACGACCAACGCGTACCGTAGCTATTGGACCTTTAAAAGGAATATCTGAAATCATCAATGCGGCAGACGCACCGACGCCAGCCAGCGTATCAGCCATATTTTCACCATCACTGGATAATACCGTGATAATGACCTGTGTTTCACATTTGAAAGATTTTGGGAAAAGAGGCCGAATCGGACGATCGGTTAACCGGCTGGTTAATATTTCATGCTCCGATGGACGCGCTTCTCGTTTAAAAAAGCCGCCGGGAATTTTTCCACCTGCATAATGCCGTTCGCGATATTCAACTTGCAACGGGAAGAAATTAATATCTTCGCGTGCTTGTTTTGATGCATTTACAGCAACCAATATGACTGTTTCGCCATGGGTGACGATAACAGATCCGGATGATTGACGGGCAACTTGTCCAGTTTCGATAGAGAGCGTACTTCCATTAAGCGTTATTTCTTGTTTTTTCATTATATTTCCTAATCTTAAAGTTTAATTACGACGAATAGACAATTCATTTGTCACAGTCAAGTATGAATCGGGATTTACCCGACGCATATATTTTAAAAGTTTTTTACGCTGAGATACCAGCAAAACCAATCCACGGCGGGAATGATTATCTTTTTTATTTATTTTCACATGATCCGTCAGGGATCGAATCCTAGCCGTTAACAAGGCAACCTGGACTTGTGATGATCCGGTATCATTTTTATCTTTACCGAATTGGGTTACAATTTCTTGTATTTGTTCATTTGTTAAGGACATTACGTCTCCTATTTATACTTCTGCATCAATCTCATGCAGATTTGTTTATCTTTATGTAACTGTTTAATTAATTTTTGGGAATGAGAGAATTTTTGTTCGTCTCTAATTCGTTCTAAAAATTCTACAGTAATCTTCTTTCCGTAGAGGTCATCCAACTTTTCATCAATAAAATGTACTTCCATAACGAAATCGGTTTCATCGAAGGTTGGGCGAACTCCTAAATTACACATTCCATACAGACTTTTACCATTAATCCTTCCACGAATACAATAAACTCCGCTGGCAGGGATTAATTGATTATTTTCTTCTGGAATAAAGTTTGCAGTCGGGAAACCGAGACTTTTTCCACGCCCTGCCCCACGGATTACATTTGCTTCAAAACCAAATACCCATCCCAATTCAAACGAAGCACGACGAACGAACCCCTGTTTTATTAATTCTCGAATATGGCTACTGGAAATATTCACGTTCTCGTCGGCAATTGGCGAGACTATATCCACGGATATATTATTCTTTTTCCCAAAATTATTCAAGAATTCTGGAGATCCTTCCCGTTTAAAACCAAAATGGTGGTCATATCCGACAATGATACAGGTGGGTTTGAAATGCTTCACCACAATATCTTGGAGAAAATCACCCGCTTTAATGTGGGAAAATTCTTCATCGAATGGTATTACAAGCACCACATCCAAATGGAGTGATTTCAGGATTTCCAGTTTTTTATTAATATGCATGAGCAATGGCAGTTTATTATCAGACTCCAACACGTGGCGTGGATGCGGGTCAAATGTTATCAAAACAGAATTGGTGTTATTGAATTGGGCTAAGGAGTTGACTTTTCTAATAATTTCCTGGTGACCGCGATGACATCCATCAAAGGTACCGATAGTTAAAACACTTTCAGAAAGAAGTGGAATTGTATCTAATGTACGGTAGATATCCATTTTTCTTCAAATTCCGTTAATCTGACAGAATCATGAATCATATGCTCACCAACCGCCGTACGTGTTAATTGTGTTAAATGTCCGACAGTTCCAAGCTTCTTCGCTATTTCCAGTCCCAATACACGAATATAAGTACCTTTTGAGCATGTTACTGAAAAATCTATTTTATTTTCTTCAATATGATTTAGTTTAATATCATATATATTGATTGGAGACGGTTTTCGTTCAACAAATTGGTTCTTTCGGGCCATTTTGTATAATCGGACACCATTCACTTTTTTTGCCGAATACATAGGCGGTACTTGTTCACTTTCGCCTAGAAAGTCATTCAAAACAGATTTCACCTTTTTTTCATCCAAGATTGGTACTAGGCATGTGTTTATTATTTTTCCATCAATATCCAGTGTATCTGTTTCCTCCCCCATAGTAAGGATAGACCGATAAGACTTGATGCTTCCTGAAATTTCGGTTAATATTTTTGTATCAGCATTCGTACCAATAACCAAAACACCCTCAGCAAACGGATCTAAGGTACCACCGTGTCCCACTTTTTTATCTCTGGTAATACCACGAAGTTTTTTAACAACGTCAAAACTGGTCCACCCTACGGGTTTGTAAATATTATATATCATAGAAATTAATCGTCAGAATGTAAATCGTGAAAAATAGAATCTAACTTTTGGGTGTAAGCAACGGTATCATCATAATAAAATGTTAATGAAGGTGTGAATTTTATACGTAATTCCATTCCCAAATATTTTCGAAATGCCTTTGCCTTTTTATTCATCGAAAGTTGAATATTTTCGATAGTATATTTTGGTTGAACTACACTGAAAAATACTTTTGCACTTTTTAAATCAGGAGAAATTTTAACACGCGATATGGTTATAAATCCCAAATCAGATAAATCAATATGCTGAGTCTGAATTTTTCCAAGAATATGTTGGATTTCATTTGCGACCCGGTCAGTGCGCTTAAAGGGCCGTTCAGATCTCAACTGAGTTCTAACGTCCTTTTAATAGACTTCATTTGGTAGCAAATGATAATATCCCCTTCCTTGAATTTCGAAAAGTCTTTCAAACCAATGCCACATTCAAAGCCCTCACGGATTTCTTTTGCATCATCTTTAAGATGTTTCAAAGAGGTGATTTCTCCCGAAGCGATTTCTTCTTCTTCTCGTAGTACTCTCGCTATTGCATTTCGAACAATAATACCTTCTGTTACTTTCGATCCCGCAATAACGCCAATCTTGGGAATTTTAAATGCTTCTTGAACTTGTGCACTGCCTAATATTTCTTCCACAATCTCCGGCTCAAGCAGACCTTCTAAGGCCAAGGATATTTCTTCAACCGCATTATATATAACATTATATGTCCGTATTTCGACACCTTCCTGCGTAGCCTGTAGCTTTGCATTCGATGAAACTTGTACATGGAATCCAATAATGACAGCGTTGGAAGCAGAAGCCAATAGCACATCCGATTCAGAAACCATTCCCACAGCTTTATGAATAATTTGAACCCCGACTTCTTCATGCGTAATTTTTTCTAATTGTTCCGACAAGGCCTCAATAGATCCATCTACATCCCCTTTAATAATAATGGGTAAATTTTTAATGGCACCTTCTTTTATAAGTGCAGACATGGCATCCAATGATTGAGCAGCAATTTTCTTTTGATCTATTTCCCGTTTAATTCGCTGACGCTCTGAGGCAATGCGTTTTATTTCTCTTTCATCTTCAACGACGGCAAAAACATCTGCGGATTGTGGAACGTGATCAAATCCAAGCACTTGCACTGGGTCTGATGGACCGGCCTCCTGTATTCTTTGTCCGAGCTCATTTATCAATGCCCGAACTTTCCCTGTAATGTTATTGCAAATAAAAGGATCTCCAATTTTTATTCTTCCTTTTTGAATGAGGACTGTGGCAATAGGACCATGACCTTTATCCAGTTTAGAATCAATTACAGTTCCCCGTGCCAATGTTTCATAATTTGCCTTTAATTCTAACATTTCTGATTCAATCAGCATGGACGATAATAGATTATCAATGCCCTCACCCGTTTTGGCCGAAATAGGAATAGCTTGAATTTTTCCACCCCAGTCTTCCACAAGAACTTCATGTTCCGATAATTCACGTTTCACCCGCTCAGGATCCACATCGGGTAAATCCATTTTATTGATGGCTATAATGATGGGTACTTTTGCAGCTTTAGCATGGTCAATAGCTTCAACCGTTTGTGGCATGACACCATCATTCGCGGCAACAACGATTACAACTATATCCGTCACCTTTGCGCCCCGAGCTCTCATTGCAGTAAATGCCTCATGCCCTGGTGTGTCTAAAAAAGTAACCGAATTTCCATCGGGGAGCTGAACCTTGTGAGCCCCAATATGCTGCGTAATACCACCTGATTCTCCGCCAACGACATTGGTTTTCCGAATATAATCCAACAAAGATGTTTTACCATGATCCACATGGCCCATGACGGTTACCACCGGAGATCGATCCTCAGCCTTTTTGATATCTTCTTCAGAATTTTCTAAAGTAAAAAGTTCCTCACCCACATCCTCTAATCGTTCTGCTTTAAATCCAAATTCTTCTGCCAATAACTCAATAACATCCCATTCAAGCCGCTGGTTTATTGTGGCGAGAATACCAAGACCCATACATTTTTGAATAATGTCGTTTGGTTTTGTATTAAATATTTTAGATATCTCGTCTACATTAGAAAATTCAACTATTTTGATTGGCTTAATCTCCACCTCACCAGATTCATCATCCTTAAGATTTTTTTCTTTTTTATATACTTTCCTTTTCGACTTCGTATCAATTTTGGCCGTTATTTTTCGAACGGTATCTACGGCCGATTTTGGTGGCTGGGCATCGGGTTTATTTTTGAAATCCCGTCTACGGTTGGTTGTTCCTTTACCAACTTGTGCTTCAATTTCTGACAAATCAATTTTTCGAAGTTTCTTTTTTGGTTTTTGAGGTTCTTTTTTCTTTTGAATTAATTCTTCTTTTTCTATTTTCGTTTCCAGTACTTTTTGTTCAGCTTCCTTCTTTACTTTTTCCTCAAGCTGGGCTGCTTGAGTTTTTGCTTCAATTGATTTTCGCTCTTCCTCAGCTTTTGCT
The DNA here is from genome assembly GCA_029938045.1 of Fidelibacterota bacterium. Taxonomy (GTDB): domain Bacteria; phylum Fidelibacterota; class Marinisomatia; order Marinisomatales; family TCS55; genus TCS55. Next base: position 8,498 of record JAPYOT010000005.1, read on the forward strand.
TGAATCTTTTCGTCACTTTCTATTTTCCTTTGTTCTTCGAGAGAAAGTAACTGTAATTTTTTATTGGCTTTTTGTTGTTCAAGAATCCGAGTATCATGAATTTCCCGTCGAATTTGTTCTTTTCTATATCGATCTATGGATTCCTTATCTTTGTGAAATTCGTCCATTACAATCGTATAAGTTTCTTCATCGATGGGCGCCATATGGCTACCTACTGTAATGCCTTTCATTTTTAGAAAGGACAAAATTTCTGTGTGAGAAATATTAAGTTCTTTAGCTATTTGAAATATGCGACGTTTTGCCATACTATATTATGATTCAACCTTTTCTAATTTATCAGCGTCAGTATCAGTTGATAGGGAATCATTTGCTTTAGATTCAATTCCCTCAGATAAGTTTTCATATTCTTCAGAATCCGATTTTTCTGGTTCATCTTCTTCGACTATTTCTTTCTGATTTTCTTCTACAAATGACTGAACTGCATCATATATTTTTTCAAGAGTGGTAGCCGCAATACCCTTGATTTCAAGCAATTTTTCTTCATCAGAATTCAATAATTCGGATACAGTAGTAATACCACTTTCAGCAAGCGGTTTCACTGCCCGAGCAGGCATACTTGGCATGTCAGCTAATAATTTTCCCTGCTCTACATTCTTTCTCTCATATTCATTCTTTCCAAAGGCATCAATTCGATATTCGGTAACATTTGCAGCAAGATTAATATTGACACCGCCTCTGCCAATGGCAAATTCAAGTTCATCATCATCAAAAATTGCAATACAATATTTTCGATCATCATCAATATATAAATCTAATGGTTTCGCTGGAGATAGGGCTCGGGATACTAAGATTTCTGATTTTTCACTATAATTGATAATATCAATCTTTTCATTGTTCAATTCTCGAACGATAGCTTGAATCCTGCTGCCCCGCATACCAACACAAGCACCGACGGGGTCAATGCGGCGATCATGGGATTGTACAATTATTTTTGCGCGTTCACCGGGATGTCTTGCAATGGCTCGAATTTCAATGACACCATCTTCAATTTCAGGTACTTCCATTTCAAACAATTTAAACAGGAAATGATTGTCACTTCTGGAAATCAATATATCTGGTCCTCTGGAAGTAATTTCAACCGATTTAATGACAGCACGAATGGCATCTCCCCGACGATATCTTTCCGTTTTGATTTGCTCATTCCGTGGCATTCTTAATTCTGCATGTTCAATGTTCACAAATGTGTTATCTCGCTGAACTTGATGAACTGTTCCAATAATAATTTCGCCCACACGATTTGCATAATCTTCATATATATATTTTTTCTCTACGTCCTGGAGTTTTTGAGCAAAGAATTGCTTGGCCAAATGAATCATTCTACGACCAAATATAGAAGGGTCAATAATTTCAATATATGATTCGCCAATTTCCATTTCCTCCGCCAACTCAGGATCTAAATTGGAAATTTCATCCAATGTGATTTCCATTACCGGATCTTCAATATCACCAACAATAGTTTTTTCCACATAAATTTCGAACTCACCCTTATCCAGGTTAACGATCACACTGCAATTACTGGCATCACCGCGTTCCCGCTCTACCAAATGAAGGAATAATTCCTCAATGATCGTACCAAGCTCCGATCGCTCTACATTTTTTTCACGAGCAATTTCAGAAAAAACTTCAATTAATTCTCTGTTAACCAAAATACCTCCAAGATGGATTAAAATTTAATTTCAACTTTGGCCGATTCAATCTCTTCAAATTGAAAAAGATCTATATGCCCATTGACTAATTTCCCCTCAAATCCTTTTTCACTAACATTGCATATCTCTACTTGAATTAATTCTGACTCACCCCACATTTTCAAACGAACCCGTTTACCTATATTTTTCTCAAATTGTACAGGATGTATCAGGGGCGCATCCACGCCCGGAGACGTCACCTCAAGTTGAAATCCTTGGGGATAGATTGAATCCAATAAGCCAGAATCTCGAACATTTCTTGCTATGGTTGTTGTGGTAGATAAATCTACCGCTGTTTTCCCATCTACAACAATTTGTACTCTGGATTGTGAAGCCATTTCTATGCAATCCAGCAGAACCATGTGTTCGGGTATTAAATTACCAATTTTTTGTTTCAATGTATCCATCGCTATGTAAAAGAAAAGTGGGTCGGGCAACCCACTTTTCGGCCGGGAATGTACTTGATTTTAGAGGTCAATCAAAGACTAATCCAACATGATTTCAGCCCTGATCTTAACTACCAATTCTCCCTGTTATTTCATCTGCCCTTTGCTTTATACCATTATTGTTTTTAAAATCAGCTAAAATACCTTTCACCAATTCTGACGCTGTTACTTTATCACCATTGGCCAAAGAAAGGTCAGCTAAGGTAAGAGAAGCCCATGCTTTTTCCTCCTTTGAATTTGAATGCTTGATACACATTTTCTGAAATTTGATTGCATTCGATAAATCCTGCTTAGAACGGTAAATATTCACCAAGGCTTGATACACTGATCCAGTTAATATTGGGTTCCTGCCTTTAGCAGCATACTTTTCAAAATAAGGTAAAGCTAAATCATATTCACTTTTATCAAGATAAATTCTCCCTAAATAAAAACTGGCATTTCGACCCGCAACCGTACTGCCAAATTCATCAATTACTTCCTGCAAGTGTATCATGGCATTATCCTTATCGTTTAAGGCTAAAGATACCATCGCTTTGCTGAGAATATTTTCAGCAGACTCCCTGTTGGTATCATGGCTTTTCAAGTAAAAAGACCCCATGATAAACACAGCAAGAACGGCCAAAATGATTCGAGTGTAGTATTGTTTTTTTTCTGTAAAATGCGTTTTTATTGAAAAAATACTTTCCAGAAATGGGTCTCTCTTAATTTCTTTTTTTAATATTTTTCTTTTTGGTTTTAACATTTTATCTCCAATTGTTGTACCCCCGACTGGAGTCGAACCAGTATCTAATCCTTAGGAGGGATTTATTCT
>JAPYOT010000005.1:11599-26772 GCA_029938045.1 Fidelibacterota bacterium
TTGTACCCCCGACTGGAGTCGAACCAGTATCTAATCCTTAGGAGGGATTTATTCTATCCATTGAACTACAGGGGCAAGGTGGAAATTACTTCTGATATAGATTTGAGTAAAAGAAAGAATAGTATTTTTTATGGTTTTTTTCTTTCATGTGTTAAATCACGAGTCATAAGGGATGTAACCATTTCTTTCGGGTCTTTTTTATTGAATAATATTTGAAATACTCCTTCCGAAATTGGCATCTCCACATGATACTTTATGGATAAATCTCGAACAGATTTGGTCGTTTTGACACCTTCAGCGACCATTTCCAATTTATCTAGGATCAAATCCAATGGTTTTCCTTTCCCAATTTCTTCACCAACAAATCGATTTCGACTATGACGACTATAACACGTGACAATCAAGTCCCCAACGCCGCTTAATCCGGAAAATGTTTCTGAGATTGCACCCATGGCAATACCCAATCGGGTAATTTCATTAATACCTCGAGTTAACAAAGCTGCTTTTGTATTATCACCAAAACCGATGCCATCACAAATGCCTGCAGCTATGGCGATTACATTTTTTAGAGAGCCACCCAATTCAACACCGCGAATATCATGATTTCTATAAACGCGCAGCGTGTCGGAAGAAAATAATTTCTGAACATAGGTTGCAGATTTTTCAGATGAGGAGGCGGACACAAGCGTTGTAGGAAAGTTTGCCACCACTTCTTCTGCATGACTTGGACCATATAAAGAAACAATTTTATTCATGTCATGATTTAATGATATTGCAATAACCTCACTCATGGTTTTGAGGGTGTCATTTTCAATTCCTTTGGCTACATTAACAATCACGGCTTTTTTAGGAATAAAAGGTTTTGATTGGGCCATGATTTTTCGAACGGCATGAGACGGGACAGCAACAATTATACATTCTGCTTTCGTGAGGCTGGCGGCTAAGTCATGTTCAAAATGAATATTGTCATGAAACATTAATCCCTTTAACCGCGGGTGTTTTCTGGATGAGGCTCTAATTTCCAGCACATCTTTTTTATAATGCCATGCTGTAACCCGATGTCCATTTTCAGCCACCACCTGAGCTAAAGCACTTCCCCAAGTGCCACATCCAAGTAATGAAATATTTGCCACTTTTATTCAGTATACATGGATTCAATAACCGAATCCCAGTTTTCCCTGATTTGTTTCCGACGAATTTTTAAAGTTGGCGTCAATTCTCCGTCATCAATCGTAAAATCTCTCGATAGAATAGAAAATTTCTTCACCTGTTCTGGATTTGAAAATCGTGGATTTAATACATCAACCTGAGCTTGGATTTCTGAATATATATCTTCATTTTCTGTGAAATCAGATAAGGTGTGTCCTTTTTCAGTCAGCATTGTTATTTGTCCCTCTGGGTCTTTTGGAATAGCATTGGCACCAACGCCCAATTTGTCACGTAATATTACACTAACATCTAATGTAAATAATGCCGAACAAAATTTTCTCCCATCACCAACCAGAAAACATTGAGATAATAATGAAATTGATTTCATGGTTTCTTCGATGATTAATGGTGCAATATTTTTTCCACCGGAGGTTACATATATTTCTTTTTTTCGACCGGTTATTTTCAAAAACCCTTCATCATCAATTTCCCCCACGTCACCGGTGTAAAGCCATCCGTCAATGATCGTTTCATTGGTGGCTTCCGGATTTTTATAATACCCTTTCATCACATGGTCACCCCGCATCAGGATTTCACCATCTTTTGCAATTTTTATTTCTGTTTCAGGGATTGCTTGTCCCACCGTACCAATTTTATTAGCATTCCCATGGTTTGCTGTCGCTGCTGCTGCATTTTCTGTCATACCATATCCTTCAAAAAGTGGAATGTCTAACGATTGAAAGAGGTGTAATATATCTGTGTTGATCGGTGCAGCACCAGAAATGAGAAATCTTGTGTCTGTAAATCCAATTGCTTCCTTCAATTTTCCTTTTAATAGTGTTGAAAGTCCGGGAATTTTTAATCCATATTTAAGAATGGCCTTCCCATCGATCGCTGATTTTAGATTAGAATATATTTTTTCATAAATTCTGGGCACGCCGATGAAAAGGTGTGGTTGCACTTCTTTTGCATAGTCCACAATCTTAAGCGGGCTGTCACATATGTGCAAATGAAGTCCATTATGGACCCAATAATTAACATCAATTAATTGGCCGAACACATGAGCAAGCGGCAGCCAGGAAACGTATCGTTCACCCTGATGAAACTTGAATACTTCATTACTGACTCTAATTTCAAATGACCAATTTTTATGGGTGAGCTCCACCCCTTTCGGATTTCCTGTTGTACCGGAGGTATAAATTAAACATGCGGTATGATCTAGGGTTAATTTGTCGAGAATATCTGTAACCGTATTAACAGAAATATCTATTCCCCTGTCAATAAAATCTTCCCATGAAATCATTTTTTCATGATTTAATACTTCAATGCCATTCATCATGACAACAGTTTCAACCTGAGGAAGATTATCAAGGATCTTTAGAATTCGATGATTTGGCATTTTTTCCTTTTCACCATTGTCCATGGGATTGTTTCCCACAAATACGACTTTCGAATCAGAGTTACCGACGATCCATTCCACTTCTTGCGAAGAACATGTATGGTAAACCCCCACAGCCACTCCACCGATTGTCTGTGCCGCAAGATATCCTGCATACCATTCTTTTCTATTATAGCTATAAATACTTACTTTATCATTGATGCCCACACCGCAAGCAAAGAGCGCTTTCGAAATATCCATGATTTCAGCATATTGGTCAGACCAATTAGTGTGATGCCAATTTCCTTCTTGATCCTTTACAGACAAAGCTGATTCGGCTTTGTACAGCTCTGCATTTTGCAATAATATTTTTGGTGTTATCTCCATGATCAATTCCCAATAGTTTTGTTTATTGTAATTATAAAATTTAAACCAATCGTAATTTATAAATTAGTAGTAAATCAGGTATATAACAATTTGACTCTCAATTGAGATAGATAATAAGTTTCGCCGCCAATTATACAACCTTTTTGCCGGAGTGGCGGAATTGGTAGACGCGCACGACTCAAACTCGTGTATCGAAAGGTGTGGGGGTTCGAGTCCCCCCTCCGGCACATACTATTCTTTTTTATATCCAATAAAATAGCTTGCATACCATTAATTAAACTTTTACTTTAAGCCCATCAAGGTGCTGGCTTGGTACCTTTGGTATGTGGAAGGGGTAGACGTTCACTCAGTTCCGAGGTCTTTGTGAACTCTACCCCATTTTCTTTGTATCTGAAGCTCATCAAATGCTTTAAGTGATATTTTTTTCTCCACATAAACCGAGAGAAATCTTTCGATATATTCCACTTCAACAAGTGCTTTAATCATTGTAATATTTTCACATAATCGTAAGCCTGCAATCCGAATTCCATAGCGCACCGCATCCCATTTTTCGAATTGAATATTTTGATAAATGCCAGTGAGTTGAAGGAATACTTTCAGTCCATTTCTTCGCGGATGGTTTCCTATTAATTTCCATAATATCTCCCATTCCTTATGAGCTTGTTTATATTGATTGGCATTGAAATATCGAATTCCCTTATCAAAACATTCAAATTCATTAACTGAATCAAGCATAAACGAAAAAGGGTCGCTTTCTTGCGACCCTTTTGTCAAAGTGATTTTCATACAATTAGAAGATTATTATTTTTTCTTCTTTTCACCATCATCTTTCGGCTTATGCAATTCCTTCACTTGGTTTTGCAATTGGGTTATCGTTTGTTCTATATCAGAAAATTTTCGTCGGTTTTGGCGTCGTTGACTATTAAATGAGTCCTCCAGATCATTTAAAGCATTACTTGCTTTATCAATCTTTAAATCGGTAATACGACTAAACTCATCCAAGTTGTATTGAACTTCATCAATTTTATCGTTAAGCTCAGACGCAGTTCTATTGATAAGATTGGTATTGGCAATAATATTTTGCTGGGCATCACGAATATGCTTTCCACGACCTTCAAAACGTAAATTTAAATTGCGTAAATCTTCCCTAAATTCTTTATCAATTACATCCAAATGCTCTTGATCATTTTGGTTCAAGATATCCATTCTAGATTTCATATCATCTGATATCCACTGAAAATATCCACCAGCTGCAATGATGATAATTAATACTCCAAAAATAATTTTATCTTTAATACTCATCGTTTCCTCATTATATCTTTAATTAATTCCTTCCAATCTTTTTTCCCATTCACTCAGTTCTCTATCTTCTTCAATTTCAGGTTTTTCTCCAGTAGATTCACCTGCATCTTCACCTTCAGCATCAGCCTTGGGCGTTTTACCCGCTTTGATTTTTTGAATTAATTTTTCTTTTTCCTCAGAACTCTTTTTAAGGGAGTCCATTAATGTATCTACTTCCTTGTTGAAATCATCAATGGTAGCTTCTAGTCTTGACATAAGCTCATCCAATAATGATTGACCATAGGATGCGTTTATGCCATCCAATAAATCATCAAGTTTTGTTTGTAGATACCCTTCGCGGGCTTCCTTTTTTCCGAAATCTATACTCATAAAGTGTACTTCAAATTCATCACGCTTGTTAAAAATTGGAATGCGAAATTAACACAGTTTTATTTTAATATAATGGGATTTATTTTGATTTTTGCATTGGACGAAATTTATTTTTAATCATTCCATTATAAATAGGATTAAATATCTTCTTTTGTAAACGATATGGCATGGTAGCCTCAGATTGTATTTCAATTTGGCCACTACCGCCCACCGACGATTGAGACCCCCGTTTAAAGATACTGCGTTCTGCTGCGACTTGTAAATTGATCCGATCGCTAACTTGCACATATACAACATAATCATAGCGTCTTAATGCACCTCCCAATTTTACGGGTTTTGTGATTAACATATGGCTTTCTGCCGCAAATATGTCAATATCATAATCCAACTTGACGAGTAGTTTTCTGCATTTCTCAAGCACTTCTGATTTTGGAATGGTATAATGAAACTCACGTGCCATCCTGGTCGGATAGATACCCTGTACAATCTGAAGAATAAAAAAGAAACAAAAGATTGCTTTACGCAAGAAAAAGCCTTCTAATATATTTCAAATATTGATGGAATTTCTTTTGCTTCAGGAAGTGGTTGGGAAGAATGCATAAAGTCCGGATTATAATAAACCAGTTTTAATACACTCAAGTTTCCTGAGAAAATAGCCAAGTCTGATGCAGGCAGTAAAACAGACGTACTTAAAAACAATTCAATAACTGCAGGTGTAACGGACCAAGTTGATCGATAGAAAGCCCGAGAAAACTTTTGATCTAATAAATTTGAATAAGATCCGGTTGGTCCGGACTCCTGTTGATTCATACTTTTAGGTGGCCCATATACTTCAGAGATATTTTTTTCCAATCTTCGGAAATCCGAAATTTGCCCATCAATATTATTGAGCGGTATTACAATATCAATTTCAACTTTCCAAAATCCACTATCCGCAAAAAAATAGGTTACGGCTGCAGAATCGGATCCTAAAGATCCTAAGAAAGTTTGAGACAATACAAGACTGTCAGTAGATTCATTTTTCGTAAGCATCGTAGGAATTGCAGTACCACTTGGGCTACCCCAGACAAACCCTTTGTAGCCTGTATCTAATCCAGAAGGAATTTGCTGAGACGCCGTATCTAAAATTGCGCTTTCTGAACGATTAGACGAATCTGGTGCTGAAGGTGCATTCTGTGAAGCACCCAAAGAAATTATGATTAATGCTGAAAATAAATACTTCATCCTGTTTCTAATCCTTCTTTTACCACTTCAAAATACATTATCAATTTTTGGCAATCAAGTGCTATTGAATGATTGTTCCAATACGATTAAATCGTGGAATCCAAGTTTTTAAATTTAATGAAAAATATGAAAACAATGCTTCTCCCAATATATGAGATTTCGGCACAAATCCCCAATATCGCGAATCCAAGCTATCATCGCGATTGTCGCCCATGGCCCAATAATAATCTTGTTCAACTGTATAGTAGTCGAGGTCACCAATGGGATTACCATCCAAAAGAAATTTTCCCTTTGGGAATGTGTTTGACCAAGGCACCAGTAAACTTCCCTGAGGATAATAAGGGGCATATACAGACATTTTCCCTTTCCGGCGATATAACTCGTCCGGGCTGACCATGGTAAAAGGATAATTCTGCCGTCCATTGACTAATTTCAATTCATGCCCATCCAATAGCATCAAATGTAAAAGTAGTTTTGTATTTTCAGGGGTTACAGCTATTCGATCCCCTTTCATGGGCATGCGTAACGGTTTGAAATAGTCTTTATTCCCCTGATCGCCTAAAAAGATATCCTGTTGTGTAAAATCAGGTGAAATTGGGGACATAATAAATTTTCCATTCTCAGGAAGCGGATATGGACTACCGTTAATGTAAATTAATTTATTATTGACTTCCAGAGTATCACCCGGTTCAGCCACACATCGTTTTACGTATTTTTGTTTTGTGTCTCTTGGAAATTTAAAGATAATCACATCCCCACGTTTCGGCTCTCGAAAGGATGGAAATTTTATTGAAGGAATATCAAATCCGATATCCGTATAGGGAATACCAATCCATTCAGGCGTGCGCATGCCATAGACAAACCGATTTCCTGCAAGAAAATCGCCCGTCATTATCGTATTTTCCATACTACCTGTGGGTACAATATAAAGTTCAAAAATTGTTACCTTTAATGTCAGTACAATTACAACGAGAATAAATAAGGATCTGACTTCGTGGATTATTTTAGATATTTTGGAATTCATAGGCGGCGAAATTACTTCAGTTGACGCTTCAAGACGAAACGATTATTAGCCTTTTTCGCCACAAAAACACGATATGTAAATTATAAAATTCGGCGGTCGGGGTTAAATAATGTACCATCAAATAGTCTCCCCTACCTTATGGAAAAATTAAGAGAGGACAGATTCAATTGAAAAAAATCTACATTCCATACGCTTAAATGCTGTTGAGGTAATATCAATCTAAACTGATTCCTTTATAATTTTGAATAATGGGCATTTTATTAAGCATGACAGTTGCCACATCCAATCGAATGTCTTTATCATCTTCTTGTTCCGATAAAAAATATTGTATGGCTGATTCTAATTTCTGAAGTTTAGAATCATCTACCTTTAAAGCGGGTCCTCCCATCTGATCCTTTGTGGCCGTTTTTACTTCAACAAAAATCCACTCATCATTCTTTTGGGCGATAATATCCAACTCACCATAATGGCTGCAGGTTCGATTCATTTCTATAATTTTATATCCTTGATTGTAGTATTGCAACGCCACCAATTGCTCTCCCAGTGAACCTATCTTTTTATTGGATTTTAACCATTGCATGTTGGGAAGATTCTCGTGCACCGGTTTAAATGATTTTCGATGAATGGGTGTGGCCTTTAATTCCTGTAAAGCATTCATATGATATTGTGTGCCATATCCCTTATGCTTAGCAAATCCGTATTCCGGGAAAATGGGATCAATATCTTTCATAATAGCGTCCCGGGTTACTTTCGCAATAATGGATGCTGCACTGATAGATTCTACTTTATTATCTCCATCTATGATACCTTCATTCTTTAATTTTTTATCAGGGAATCCGAATCCATCAATTAATGATTTATGCGGTGGTTTCTCCAGTGTGTTAATGGCTTGCCGCATCGCCTTGAATGTGGCCTGAAGAATATTTATTTTATCAATGGTACGATGAGAGACAATTCCGATCCCAACATCTGCAACTTCATTGATTTCATCAAAAAGTTTTTCTCGTTTTTTTGCTGTTAACTTTTTAGAGTCAGCCAATCCTTCAATACCATGATTTTCTGGCAAGATGACTGCTGAGGCCACCACGGGACCGGCTAAAGGACCTCTCCCCGCTTCATCTACGCCTGCTATTATTTCCAATGAACTTCCCAAATTTTAGATCCATCCGATTGGAGCCACAGCGCTCCCGACTGATCGGTTCGGTGGATGGTTTCTGCATATTGGCTAATTCGATTCATAACATCTTCATTCGGGTGATGAAATTTGTTTTTATACCCTACTGAAACTACAGCAATTTTTGGGAGGACTCTCTGAAGAAAATAGTCAGACGAACTGGTTTTGGATCCGTGATGGCCCACTTTGAGCACATCAGATTTCAGTGCTTCGTTAAATTGTATAATTTGGGCCTCTCCTTCCCTTTCTAAGTCTCCAGTAAAAAGATATGATGTGCTTCCATAAAATAATTTCATCACAATACTGGCATTATTCACATTTCGGGTATGTTTAACAAAATTAGGATCAGGCGTAAAAAAGGTCAAATAGCAATCCTGACTTATGGATATCACTTGCCCTGGCATCGGGTTAATGATCACGGTGCTATCCACTGTCAATTGTTCCATTACAGACTTATACGCCCAAGAATCATAATCAAGATAAGTGTCGAATGCCGTATCCACAGGAACCGATTCGCTGATAGAAATGAGGCCACCTATATGGTCGCTGTGGGGGTGAGTCATAACCAAATAATTAATCCGATTAATATTAAAATATTTTAACATGGGTTTTATCACTAATTCACCATAATCTTTACTTCCAAATCGTTGGCCCCCATCAATCAATAATGTTTCTTTATTGGGCAGTCGAACGAGAATAGCATCCCCCTGTCCCACATCCATATATATAATGTTTAAATATTGGGATGAAATAGCGATTTTCCATATAAAGATAGATCCTATCAATAACCCGGGGTAAATAGCGTATTTCCTGTATTTATTCATGAAAAATATAAAAATCATACCTAATCCAATAAAATATGTCAAAATGTTTATCATACCAAATTGGTTGACTTCTATAACACCATAAGGTACCTGGGCGAACATGTCCGCAATCCATGAAATGGATTTGGTGATAAACCATGCGCTTTCTCCTATCCAATCGCCTATAAATGGAATCCATCCAAAAAACAGGATACAAAAACCGACGGCAACAAGGATTCCGATTACCGGAACAATGATAATATTGGCGATCAGGGAAATGATGGGAATTCGACCAAAATAAAATGCAGTAATAGGTAAGGTGCCTATCTGGGCTGAAAATGAAACTAAAAATAGCCCAAATATAAATTGAAGCGATTTGGACTGTATATTATTGACCCGCAATCGATCTGGAAGAATATCTTGAATTAATTGGTAAAATAATATAATTGAAGCCACTGCCGCGTAACTTAAAAGGAATCCCAATTCCTTGATATATAATGGATCATATAGTAACAAGATAAATGCGGACAGGAAAATAGTATTCCATAGATTTCCTTCTCGATTCGTTATGGGCGTCATCATATAAATTCCTGCCATGAGACTGGCGCGTATGACGCTGGCTTTACCCCCAGTGAGAAAACAAAAAAAGATGAGTCCGATAATAATTAAGAGCCGGTCCCATCCCCAGGGGAGACGAAACAATTTGGCCATGACCATGAGAATAATCAATACATAGCCTACATGGAGACCTGACACAGCCAATACATGGATCACACCTGTATTTGTAAAATCTTCCCTGATTTCCGGATCAACGGATGTTTTATCCCCAAGGATTAATGCGGTAAGAAGTCCAAATGGTTTTCCCACCTTTTCTTTAAACACTTTCCGTATCCATTGCTGTACGGTTTGAATTTTTGTGAGTTCAAATGAGTCAATCGTCATAATATCCGTTTCGTCCGTGTAGATTCGCCCAAAGATTCCTTTCCGCCCATAAAAGGATCTAAAATTGAATTCACCGGGGTTCCTGGGACCTTGAATTTGAAAATATTGACCCGTGGTGGTTACCTTCATTCCAACTGAGATTTCCTGATTCGTTTCAGCGAATAATAATATGGAGGGAAAATCGATTGATATCGTATTAAATTTTATTAACGGAGAGCTTAAACGAAAACGATATCCATTTTCTCTTTCTACAATTTCATCAACCAATCCTGTTACAGAAATCCGGGAATCATTTAAGGCAAAAGAAGTTCTATAGTTATCATCAATCCTATCACGTCGTATTTCTGTATTAACATATCCTAAAAGGCATAAAACTATGGCAGCAAAAACATACACATTTCGCCACCAAAACGCGAATAACAAAAGAGAAATAATATATAAGGGAACTACCATCCAGACGGGAAACCAGCTAAAAGAAATACCTAAGAGGAAGGCACTTAGAATGAAGATAAATGGCGCTCGGTTTAGCTTTAGCATTAATCCCATAAGGTCAAATCTAATGGAAATATTAATAATGACCTATATTTAACCATTTCAGGAATTGCATATTAAGGATACATTTTCTAAGCTTGTAATCGTTTTACAAACAATTAAGCACAATAATCCATAAACAAACGGAATCAATCCCATTATGAATAAGAAAACAGGCGCAATTATAATTTTTGGAATTATACTCTTTTTTCTCATCTTTTTTGGTGTGGAATTTTTTGAAGGAATTTGGTCATTCCCATCTTTTAGTTTGGTCCCATTTATCATTGTAGCTCTTTTGGGCACGGGAATCTTTACAACGATCTATCTTGGATTTCCTCAAATCCGGTATTTAAAACACGGAATTAGAGTCACACGTGGTTTGTATGATGATCCCAACGAAGCAGGGGATTTGAATCATTTTCAGGCGCTTACGACTGCCCTCTCTGCCACAGTAGGGATTGGAAATATTGCCGGTGTGGCCACTGCCATTTATTATGGAGGGCCTGGTGCTTTATTCTGGATGTGGATTACTGCCTTTTTTGGTTCTGCATTAAAATTTGCTGAATGTACCCTAGCCGTAGAATATCGAGATTTTGATAGCAAAGGGATGACGGCTGGTGGACCCATGTACACAATTGAAAAAGGATTGGGAATTAAATGGCGATGGTTGGCCATTATGTTTGCCTGTTTTGCTGTTATATGCTCATTTGCCACAGGGAACGCCATTCAGTCATTTACTTTATCTGATCAACTTTTATCTGAAGTCACTCAAGTGGTTGGTGCCAATCATTGGTTAACGATTAAACACCAGTTAACCGATTGGTATTCTGTATCCATTCAGCAGGTGATTAATGGTATCGCAATTGCATTTATTTCCGGGCTGGTTATTATTGGTGGAATTAAACGTATTGGTAATGTCACCTCTAAGTTGGCCCCATTTATGGCTGCCCTTTATGTCATTGCAGCGCTACTCATAATTTTTGCAAATTTGGGTGATATTCCTGCCAGTTTTGCTAAAATATTTTCCATGGCTTTTAACCCACCTGCAGCCGTGGGTGGAATTGCAGGAGGTACTTTACTGGTAATCATGAATACCATGTTGTGGGGTGTAAAACGAGGGCTCTACTCAAATGAAGCTGGGCAAGGGAGTGCGCCAATTGCTCACTCAACAGCCAAAACTGAATTTGCGGTTAGAGAAGGTGCGGTTGCTCTTTTAGAACCTTTTATCGATACCATTATCATTTGCACACTTACGGGACTAACAATCATTGTAACTGGCGCATGGTACCATACGGAATTTTATACCACGAGAATTGACCCTGAATTTGCAGGCCAATTATTGAATGGAAGCTTGCTTACATCATTGGCCTTTAAAGATGGTTTGGCTTACATCTTTCCATATGGTGATAAAATTATTACACTGGGTGTATTGCTCTTTGCTATATCGACAGTTATCAGTTGGTCCTTCTACGGAGACCGTTCTACCGAATATCTATTTGGTGAAAAAGCAATTCCAATTTATCGCGGGTTCTATATTTTATTCGTATTTATTGGTGCCATTGCAAGTCTCGAAGCGATTTGGTCTTTTGGAGACGCAGCCCTTGGATTTATGACCTTTCCAAATCTCTTGTCAATAATTCTTCTTTCTGGTGTCCTAAAGAAAATGACGAAAGAATATTTCGAAGTAGATCATCCAACGTATAAATAATTTTTTCATAGAAAAAGGCCTCGATTCTGAGGCCTTTTTTACTCATGAATAACGATCTTCTCACCCTCGCCAAACGCGCAGCCCGTGATACTGGGAAAATCATCTTAGCGGCATTGGATCGGCCTCGAAACCCTGACTTTAAAGGAGAAACCGATTTGGTTACAGAAACAGATCGGGTAGCGGAAGAAATCATTATTTCACTCATTAACAATGCATTTCCTGACCATGCTATTTTAGCTGAAGAAAGCGGTGCTCACGGCAACCAATCTGAATATCAATGGGTCATAGACCCACTGGATGGAACAACGAATTTTGTCCATGGATATCCCTCCTTTGCCGTATCGATCGCATGTTTAAAAAATAAAATTCCAGAAGTTGCGGTTGTCCTGGAATTACCTGCCAACCATTTATTTACAGCCACACAGGGCGGGGGTGCATTCGCGGATGGGATTCCTATTTGTGTTTCTAAAAACACGCAATTGAAACGTAGTCTTTTGGTGACCGGATTTGGATATGAACACGGTGAAAAATGGGAAGCCAATATGTCTTTATTCAAATTGTTTACGGATAAGACTCAGGGGGTTCGAAGGTTAGGCGCTGCAGCTGTAGATTTATGCCATGTTGCTTGTGGCATGGTGGACGGATTCTGGGAGTTTGACCTGCATCCTTGGGATACGGCGGCCGGTATTTTAATTGTTTCTGAATCTGGTGGACAAGTGAGTCAGATGGACGGTAACCAATACAATATTCATAAAAATCATATTTTAGCTACTAATGGTGAAATCCATGAAGAAATGTTGGCTTTTACAAAGCCAGTCCTTGAATCACTTAACGGATAAAGAATGTATTGATCTTTCTCCAATTCCCAATTCTAATGAATCTCCGGAGTGAATTGGCCCCACGCCACTAGGAGTTCCCGTAAAGATTAAATCACCACTCATTAGTGGAATCATACTGGATAAAAAACTGATTTGCTGGGAAATTGAAAAAACCATCTGGCTCCCATTCCCTTTTTGTCGAACTTCGTCATTCACTTTTAACCAATAATCCTTTTGAATCTTTTCCGATTGAAAAGTGGATACAACGGCGGAACCTTTAAATGACTTTGCCAGTAACCACGGCAATTTCGCTTCCTTAAGTTGTGTTTGATAGATTCTGTCTGTTAAATCTAAACCAAGCGCATATCCACTGATAAATGTATCGGTACTACTTGCTGAAATCTTTTCCCCATTCTTACCGATTAGAACTACAATTTCTAATTCGTGATGAATCTCTCTATTTTCAGGTAAAATAATTTCATTGCTAGTGTTTAAAGCAGGGATTGATTTTTGAAAGAAAAAAGGACTATCCGGTACATCATGGTTGAGCTCTGCTGCATGGGCGCGATAGTTTCGGCCAATACAATAGATATTTCTCACTGGGATAAGATTACCTTGATCATTTTGAACATTATGATTCATTTTTCTAAACCAACTTACTCACTGGCAATTTAATGGCTTCATTAAAAGAATATACACCGTCATCTGTGATGCGGCCTATGGTCGTGGCGGGAATACCGATGGTCATACATACCCTCTCAAACTCCATTAAATCTGTTTCTTTTATGGTCACAATAACGAGGCCTTGTGTTTCACCAAACAATAATTCATCTATTTTGAGTTTCCTGGAGAAATGAATTCGAGCACCTAATTTTGTATTTTTTCCAAAAGACTTGGCTATTGATACAGCAATACCACCAGCTCCTACCGCCCTGGCAGATTGTATCAATCCACCTTGAATTCCAGTTAAAATTGTTTCTTGCAGGCGGGATTCCATCAAAAGATCAACTACCGGTTGAGTACCGGTGGTTTCTTGATTGATGAGGGATAAATACTGACTCCCTCCCAATTCGCCCCGATGGCTCCCTATCATAGATATAAATAAATTTGCACAAGGGAAATCATCGGGGAATAGTGCATTCCCAATACCAGTGCCCCCGGAGCAGAATTCACCGTCCATGGGATTATCGGTTTGTTCAAATGACACATGCTGTACATTTATATTTAAATGCTTTCCAGCGCTTTGTATGCCTGAAAGGTAAGAGCCTTTTTCCTCCAAATTCCCATTGGAAACCGCAACAAATCCACTACACACTTCCGGACGAATACCTGCACAAGCAAGATGTCTTGTACTATTGGCAATGGCCGCAATTGATTTCATCTTATAGTCTGTATAATATTTGGTGTCATTGTCATTCACAGCAAGTCCATATAGGCGGCTGTAATTTTTAATAAATGCTATATTAGTTCTTTTTAGAATTTTCTTTTGAATAGGCTGAAGGGTTTCCGTTTTATTGTTTTTTTTCATTAGTCTAATCAGCGCATCGTTAAATCGGTTTTTTTCTTTTAGTTTTGATTCGAGTGCACTGGGAATAGATGTTTGAATTTTAATCTCACTCCGATTTGGATTCTGGTTAACCAATCGTGTTAATATAGATATGGGAATGTGACCGACTACTTTATTCTTATGATATAAATCAATATTAAATTCTTTTCTTAACCGGCCTAATTCCATATAATTACATTTTTTCTCCTTCATTAAATCACAGAAATATTTTTGTTCTCCTTTATTCATAACAATGATAAGCCCGTTTACCCCTTTCCTGGATAAAATATTTATATTTTCTGACTTCTCTATTGCCATGATAAGTCCACATTCATAATTCATGAACATTTGGTAAAGTGAATAACCCAGCCCACCCTTATTTACAGGAATGGCCGATTCAAACCAGTCTTGGGTGTTTAGAGCTTGAATGGCCCCTCTAAGGTTTCCACCGGAAATAAAATAGGCATGTTGTCCTGTTTTGGGTTGAATTGAAGAACGGTCAGGTAAAATTCCTAATGTAAAAGATCCCTTTCCCCTGGAAATTGTTGCAAGTTTTTTAGCATTCAAAGCGTGAATAGAATTGTCTGAAATTCGGTTACGTGGATCCGATTGACCCTGGGCTACTAATATCATTTTTGATGAATCATTAGATTGGACTTCAGCTTGGGAAGCTTCTGAATCAAACATGCTTTGCAACTGATATGATTTCCAGAAATAATGAAAAAATAATTGTTCTATTTCATTGGGAATGCGTCCCAATTCTTTTTGAAGGAATTGTATGTTCATGGGTTTTACTTTTATACGCAAACGGGTTCCAT
>JAPYOT010000005.1:26872-52664 GCA_029938045.1 Fidelibacterota bacterium
TTTTGAAGGAATTGTATGTTCATGGGTTTTACTTTTATACGCAAACGGGTTCCATGTTTATTTTTTTCAATTAATTAGACTGCGAAAATCACTAAAAACACGAAAGGGTTTTCCCGCGTTGTGAAGAAAACCAATCAATGGAAGGCCAATAATATTCGTTGATTCTTGGAATTTTGTTTAAAATGTTTATGATTATATCAACCCCCAATCATGATACACTCCCTGAATAGTATCCCAATAAAAACCTTTCCGTGTAAGAAAGTTTGTCAGTTTGTTTTTATCTTTATGGCTGATTTTATGATTTTTTTCAATTCTTCTTTTGATTAGATGGCATTCGATTAAATCGATAAGATCAAATTCTTGATATATTTTAGTAATGAGTGTATCAATTAATTCTGGAGATAATTGATGAGGGTATATTTCTGATTTTAATGCCCGCGGTCCGATTTTTTTATTTTTGACTTTTTCTTTGACGAAGGCTTTCCCAAATTCTTCATCATTCAAATATTTTTTATCAATTAAATAATGAATGGTTTTACCAATCTCTTCTTCGTCGAAGTCTTTATCCTTGAGCCGTTTTTTCATTTCAGAGATACTTCTCATCCGGTAGCCCAACAATCGAAAGGCGACGTCTCTGGCTTCCTGCATTCGCATTTTTTTACCAAAGGAAGCCATCTTCTCAAGCGTGACTGTTTCGCCCACGTGGAATGGATTAGAAACAAAAGCGTCCTCAGGAATCCTGAAGACGCTTTTGTCATCTAAATGAATAATGATTCGGTCACTATATTTCGAGGACCGCTTTACTCTGACAATTTTACGGTTTGCCATTTTTCTCCGGTTTGGATTCATCCAGTCCCATAAAGGACTTCACTTTAGTGACGACTTTTTTCATCACATCTTTGTTGTCAACTAAAAAATCTTTTGAATTTTCACGACCTTGTCCGATTTTCATATCACCATACGAAAACCAAGAACCCATTTTTTGAATGATGTCTCCTTGAATGGCCAAATCCAGAATATCGCCCGTATAAGAAATTCCCTGATTGTACATGATATCAAACTCCGTTTGTTTAAATGGAGGTGCAACCTTGTTCTTCACTACCTTTACGCGTGTGCGGTTACCCACTACATCTGTACCAATTTTTATGGTGGTAATCCGCCGGATGTCCAATCGAATCGACGTATAAAATTTTAATGCGCGACCGCCAGGGGTGGTTTCCGGACTACCATACATTACACCAATCTTTTCACGTATTTGGTTGATAAAAATAACGGCGGTATTCGAACGACTGACCGTGCCGGTTAATTTCCGCAATGCCTGAGACATAAGGCGTGCTTGAAGCCCCACATGAGTATCACCCATTTCTCCTTCCAGTTCTGCCCGAGGTACCAATGCGGCAACGGAATCAATGACAATAACATCCAAAGCACCACTTCGTACAAGTGTTTCAGTTATTTCTAATGCCTGCTCTCCTGTATCCGGTTGTGATACCAATAATTCATCTACATTTACCCCCAACTTTTTTGAATATTGTGCATCCATGGCGTGTTCTGCGTCGATAAATGCCGCATAACCACCTGCTTTTTGTGCTTCCGCCACAATATGTAAAGCCAACGTGGTTTTCCCCGAAGATTCCGGTCCGTATATTTCTGTAATTCTACCTTTTGGAATGCCCCCTACCCCAAGGGCTACATCCAGAGACAAACATCCTGTAGAGATACTATTATCGGACACAATTACCTGAGTGCCGCCCAGCCGCATGATCGATCCTTTTCCAAATTGCTTATCTATTTGGGTGATTGCCAG
Organism: Fidelibacterota bacterium; assembly: GCA_029938045.1. Classification (GTDB taxonomy): domain Bacteria; phylum Fidelibacterota; class Marinisomatia; order Marinisomatales; family TCS55; genus TCS55. Next base: position 28,680 of record JAPYOT010000005.1, read on the forward strand.
TTCTATCGCTTTTGATTTTTTATTTTCTGTGATGGCCATTTCTTTTCCTAAAGTAAATTATTTCCAAAAAAGTGAGTGCCTAAAATAGTATATACTGGCCCATTTGGGAAGAGTTCACTGCTGATAAATTGAATTTTTTCGATTCTAAATGGAATGGGGTCATAAGTTGTGTTTAAAAAAGAAGAAATATCCGGCGTTTTCTTTTGGGGATATTTTGCCCGGGCCATGGTAATATGGGGATGAAATTCCTTTTCGTCCCTGGGAAAACCAAGAGGGTCCAACCCATCGTGTACCGCCGTAACTAAGTGATTGAGTTTATCTATTTCCCCATCTAATCCAACCCACATCACACGTGGCCGCTCAATTTTGGGGAAACATCCTACTCCTTGAATAAAAATTTTAAATGGGGTCATTTGATCCGCAACATTTTGCATCACACCACGCACATCGTCGATAGATTCTTCCGGAGTATCTCCTACAAATTTAAGCGTTAAATGAAGTTGATTTCCCTTCACCCATCGAACCTTCCCCGTTTTTTTTGAAATGGTATTTTTCAAATTCTCTTGAAGTACGAAGACAGATTCTGGAACAGGAATCGCAATAAAGGTGCGGATGAGTCTATGATCCATATAATAAATAAAGACGCGTAATATTTAATGCGGCTTGACTGGTCATGAGCTTATTCGTTAATCGGGAAGGTGTGAATGTAAACTTATAGACTTTTTCACCATTTTCATGGCTTAACCCTACATAGATCAATCCTACAGGCTTTTCAACGGTACCCCCGGAGGGTCCAGCAATCCCGGTTGTTGAAAGTCCTATGTCAGACGATAGTCTTTTGCGAACACCAATGGCCATTTCTAACGCAGTTTCTTCACTAACCGCCCCGTATGTTTCCAACGTATCTTTTTTGACGCCCAATATCTCACGTTTGACTTCATTCCTATATGCGACAATTCCACCTTTGTAATAAGCTGAACTTCCAGAAACATTTGTAAATCGATCTCCAATAAGTCCGCCAGTGCATGATTCTGCAGTGGCAATTGTTTTGCCACCATTAATAAGCAATTCACCTACAGCATCTTCCAGCGCTACCCCCTCTCCCCCGAAATGATATTTTTTGATGATCGGTGAAACAAGATCAATCCATGTATTTATTGCATCTTCATCTGTAGATGATATTCTCAAATCCACTCCGGTAAATCGGGGTAAAAAAGCCACATTCACTTTTGGATAATCTTTAATAATTGCATCAATTTTTTCATAGAGGGCCGATTCCATAATACCGGTAGTTCGCATAATTGTTATATGGTGTTTAACCTTTGATTTGGACGCAATCCAGGGAAGGATTGTATCCAACATCATGGCTTTCATTTCCGATGGAACGCCGGGCATAGCAAAACAATCAAAATGGTCATTAGTGAAATGGAGTCCCCGAGCAGAACCGACAGGATTTGGAATGACTTCCCCAATATGCGGTTTTATGGCTTGATTACGATTGGAGTCGGGAATCGTGCGACCACGGGCAGCAAATCTCTCCGTGAGTAATGTCCAGTAGTCTTCATCGAACTCTGGCTGTGCACCAAAATATTCATACAAAACCGTGGGCGTAATATCATCGTGGGTTGGGCCTAATCCACCCGTACATAAAACAGCTTCGATGGATTTCGGAACCTTATCTAAAGCATTTATAATATCTTCATTTTTATCAGAAACGGTCATATGCCATTCCACAGAACCACCCGATGGTATCACATGTTGCCCAATCCAGGCGGCATTGGTATCGGTACGTGCACCATTTAATAATTCTGCCCCGATAGTAATGAGTCCGATTTTCATTGGATATAGGTGTGAAATATTAACAGAACGAAATAGGCCATTATTCCCGCAACCACATCGTCAGCCATAATTCCCCAACCGCCCGAGAGTTTTTCCGCCTTCTTGACGGGTCCTGGTTTCAGAATATCAAATAACCGAAAAGCGATCAATCCAATCAGACCTGTCTTAATTGTCACAGGCATCATAGAAAAGGCTAACCATTGCCCCACCCATTCGTCAATGACTATTCTGGATGGATCATGTTCTTTTGTATCTTGAACGACTGCATCTGATGCGAAAGCGCCTATCAAGAAAAGAAAAATAGAAACTGCTGGTAGTACAAATGGGTGTACATCCTGAAATATAAAATACCAACAAACAGTAGCGGCGATACTTGCCCACGTCCCCGGAGCTAAAGGGAGTTTGCCAATATAAAATACAGTACTAATCCATTCAGCCGCTATCCGATTCATGAATCAGTTCATAATCGCCTTGATTGCTTTTCGATTTTCCTGAATATAGGTAAATCCAGTATATAGGGTAAAAAGAACAGCGACCATGGTTAAATAATAAACCAACTCATACTCTTTAACGAAAGTGAGGTAATCGGTAACTATGGACCAGTTTATCCCCTTTAGACTCAAAATAGTAAGGGTAAAAATGATAATACCAATCTGTACACCTGTCTTGGATTTTGCAATATGACTGGTCATCATGGTGAACCCCTTACGGGACATGATAATGCGAAGTCCTGTTACAAATAAATCACGGAATATGATAAGTGTAACCATCCAGAAATCAATTAAGCCCATGACTGCAAATGAAATAAATGCAGAAGAAACCAATATTTTATCGGCTAAGGGATCCAAGAATTTACCCGTATCGGTTACCATATCATTTTTTCGTGCGTAATAGCCATCATAAGCATCCGTAATGGAAGCGATAATAAATATAAACAATGCCCAAAATTGTGCATTATCAAATTCAGCAAAGAGACATAGAATAAATACAGGCGTTAATAGAATCCTAATAATCGTCAATATGTTGGGTAATGTCATCATAGTGCTGTTCTGCCTTCCATGGCTCTTAAAATGGTCGCATCATCAATATATTCCAAATCTCCACCCATGGGTAATCCCCTTGCGAGGCGGGTCACTTTCACTTCTTTGCCCTTTAAGAGTTTTGCAATGTACAAAGAAGTGGCTTCACCTTCAATTGTAGGGTTTGTGGCTATAATAACTTCATAACCAGATTGTGTGCGATCCATGAGCGAATCCAAGTTAAGATCCTCAGGTCCAATCCCATCTAATGGGGAAAGAACACCGCCCAATACATGATACACACCTTGGAACGCATTTGTTTTTTCAAATGTATAGATATCGGCTGCATCTTCAACAATACAGATGGAAGATTGATCTCGCTTAGGGTTGGTACAGATTCTGCATGGATCTTCTTCTGTGATACCATTGCAAATAGAGCAAAAACGAATTTTTGTTTTCATATCCATGACTGCTTGGGCCAATTCTACCGCGTGATCGTTGGGGGACTTCAACACATGAAATACCATACGTTGAGCCGTCTTTTGTCCAATACCCGGGAATCGAGAAAATTCCTCGATGAGCCGTTGTATACTATCTGGGATTGTACTCAATTACATCCCAGGAATTTTCATACCGCTCATTATTCCACCCGTCACAGAATTCATTCTGTTTTGGCTTTCTTCCTGCGCTTTAGAAAGGGCGTTATTCACAGCAGAAATAATCAAATCTTCGATCATATCTTTATCCTCTTCAAGAATATCAGTTTGAAGCGATATATCTAATAATTCCAATTTTCCGTTTACGGTCGCTTTGACCAACCCACCGCCAGATTCTCCGTAGATATGTAAATCATCGAGTTCGTTTTGGACATTTTCGATTTTTTTCTGCACATCCTGGGCCTGTTTTAACATTTTGGCCATATTGCCTTTATTAAACATCTATTCTCCTATCTTAAAATTTCACCATCAAATATTTCTAAAACTCTGGAGACTACTTGATCCCCATCTGTATTTTTATCACCATCGCCGCTGTCCTGTTTTTCGCGAGGTTTTTCTATCCGATCTGTCGTCCCTTTACCCTCTTGCCATTCTGCAAGCAATTGAAATGAAACGCCATATTGATCTTCGATAAACTTCTCTATCACCCGATTGTTCCGATTCAAACTTCCCACACTGAACTTTGGGAGATCGTAAACCTTAACGATCAATCTATTTCCTACGAGTTCAAAGGGTTCACTATGTTCCAACACAGTACCAATGGAAGGTCTTTCTTTCCGAACACCCTCAACAAACCTAAGCCATCCTTTTTCGATTTCTTCGAATGATATTTTCTGAGTGGGTACCGGTGGTTCCTCAATTGGGTCTACTGTTTCTGGTTTGACCGATTTCACTGTTGAATCTTCAACAGGATCCATCTTCGGCTTTTCTGAAACTTTTTGTTCTATATTTTTCTCAATCGGAATTTCCGTTTTTGGCACTTGAGGCCGTTTTGAATCAACAGTGAGATTTTTTACCGGTTTAGGATTTTTTTTTACTTCCTTCGGTTCCACACCGGCAAGTAAATCAGATATGGAAACTGACGTATCAAATTCCAAAAATTTCATGGCGGTCATTTCAAATTGAATGGATGGATGGGATACCCTTTTTAAAGAATATTCTAATTCATTAAGTACATTAGTTATTCTGAGTATATCTTTACTATTCCACGACTTAGCGCTATCTGAATATCGTTTTATATGTTCATCGTTTAATTCCAATAAATCTTCACCATCCTTAATCAAGCTAATGAGTAAATTGCGAAAATGCTGGTTTAATCCTTGGGTAACATCTTCTAAGGGTAAACCAGTGGATTGAATCTTATGGAGGACATCCATCATTCGAGAGGTATTTTTTTCCGCAATAGCGTTAGAATAGTTAAAAAAGATATCAATAGGGATGAGCCCAATCACCGTAGCAACATCATCAATTTTTATGGTTTCTCCAGAGAAAGCAATTACCTGATCCATGATACTCAGCGCATCCCGCATACTCCCATCTGCCTTGCGACTGATGGCTGATAAAGATTCATCATCAGTTGCGATCTTCTCATCACCTAAAATCATAGATAATTGTTCGGAAATAGTGGACTCGGTGATTCGATTAAAATCAAATCTTTGACAACGGGAAATAATGGTTGATGGGACTTTATGAATATCGGTTGTGGCCAAGATAAACTTTCCATGGGGCGGCGGTTCTTCCAATGTGCGGAGCAGCGCATTAAATGCGGGATTAGTCAGCATATGCACTTCATCGATAATAAAGATTTTATAAGGAGCATTCATGGGAGCATATTTGATTTGCTCCCGAAGGTTACGAATTTCTTCAATACCTCGATTGGATGCACCATCGATTTCTAATACGTCCAGATTTCGCCCATCCGTGATTTCCTGACATATATTACATGTATTGCAGGGTACGCCCTCTTTGGATTCGGGACAGTTTAAAGCTTTCGCGATAATGCGCGCAGTGGTGGTTTTTCCCACACCCCGTGGACCGGTTAGCATGTACGCTTGGGCAACGCGATCCTTTTTAAAGGCATTAATTAATGTTTGTGTTACATGGTTTTGCCCAATCACATCATCAAAAGATTGGGGGCGCCATTTCAGGGATAAAACTTGGTAAGGCATTGTCTCTCTAATAATGATGGTCGCGCACTTGCGGTTGTCAGACCTGGAGTCAATTTATGACTAATCAGTTAGCTCCATTTCAAGAGTTCTCCGGCACATAATCCTAATCACCTACCGCTGCTCCCTTCCGGTTCTGACGGGGTTTAGTGTAAAACCATTGCGAAGAATTGAAACTTCAACACCACTTAACTTGCATAAAATGATCATTATCTGCCTAATGCAAGCGTCAATCCTGCTATAGCGGGTTGCAGGTTACAGGGCACCGCTAATTCCCCATCTAGCACGACCAAATTTTCAAATAATTATTACGGTGGAAATCTACCTGCTCTGACTGACGGGAAGCAATGGAAGAATCGGCGCCGCTAAAGGCGGCATGTAAAACGGGAGATTTATGATGGAAAATGGATTGGCGGATTCTTAGTGTCGATGTAAATACTTAATAAATTACTACCACCTTAATTTCATTCACCTCATACCAATCCCAGAAATTGGAACGATCTAACTTTATAACACCATTTTTAAAACTGTACCGCACACGTTTTCTATAAAGGGATTCTGTAAACCAATCAGAATTATCCCGTTTATAATAAATAGCCACAAAGGGAGGACTATCTTCTTTTAATTCAGGAATAACCAATGTACAAATCGCATCATTGAATTCACCTTCTGGTGTAATGAACTCTACCTTTGTGTAATGATATACACGCTTGGTAAGCGATTTAAATTCAGTGAATTTTTGATTTGATTCTTGGGAAATGGCTGCCGAGACAACTAAGCAACATATAATTAATTGGGCGATCCACTTCCCCCCGAGGATCATTTTCATTTTTTCTTTTTACGCTTAAAAAATGAAAATTTCTTCTTGGTCTTTTCTTCTGTTACTTCCTTTTCAGGAACATCCTTTTTTGGCCCATCGCCCGTAGATAATTTCTTTTCAAATTCACTCAACTCAACCGGTTCCGCATTCGGGTCTTCCCCGCGCATGGATGCTAATAATCCATATTGGTTTCTTGTCCGGCTATGGAGGGTTTTAAGGAGGCCATTTACTTCCTCATTAAAATGGGCAACGGTTCGTTCCATGCGAACAATGAGTTCCGCCATAAACGGCTCCCCATAGGCATCACCTAATTTATCTCCAATGGCTTGGAGCTTTTCATTGAGATATTCTTTTTTGAACTCAGTTGTTTCTTCAGTCACATTTTCTCCAGGATTCTAACGGTTTATTTTATCCAATTCAGCTGGGGTCAGCCCAAACTGGTTTTTTTTTGATAATAATATCATTGAGGTATCATAGACTTCCGCCCCGGCAATTAATCCGAATATGGCACCCAAAAAGCGATTATGCCACTGTTGTCCCCAGGCCGGTTGTGTCTGGCGATTCCAGGATTCCATTAATCCAAAACCTAAAACGGCCGCCAATCCATAAAAATGCATTTTCCACTCCGGTCGCTGAATAATTTTCTCACGATAGTTTATCTGCTCCATTTTTGAAATTGGAATTTGTTTTATGGCAAAAGGTGTTTGGAGTAATAGTCGTTCTTTTTGATACGATAACAACGTCCCTCGAACCCATTTTCCATTTCGATGCTTAACAGATACATATTGCCCAGTTTGGATGTTTTCCAAAATTTCCTCTGTTCGTAAATAGGTTAAGTTTTTCCGAAATGATTCTCGAATCTTATCGGTGATCTCTGGCATTTGATTAAGCCTTATCTGCAAATCAATAAACTCTTTTTGGGTATAGGCTCTCCGGCTGACTTTTATCCGGGTATATTCCACAAACGAAATGCGGGCTTCAATTCGATTGTTGTTTATTTCAAAAAACTGGGCACTTTCAAAATTTGAAATCTCAGGAAACACTTCATAATATTGGTTTTCTTCTGCATCCAGTGTATATCCAACATGTTTTGTAAGTGGTACAACTTCGCCCTGTTGACCTATCAAAGGAAAAATCAAACCAAGAATGAGTAATGGTTTAAACAGGTTTTTCCAATGATTCAATTATTTCGTCCAATTCTGGAAATCGCTCTTCAGCTTTTTTTGAGAAAATCAGATTTTCATTTTTCATCACTTCATACACGCCGCCGCCCGATGGAATTAAGGCCAACGATTGGACAGTATTCCCATATTTTTCAAGTAACGCGGAAGCCATACTGGCTGCCCGGGGTAAATAGTTTCATTGATTACAATATTCAATTGAAATACGCATATGTTCTCCTTTTATAACCAGGATTTAATCCAAAAAACACCAAACACGACTAAAAGACTTGCTAACCCAATCAGTAAAGTAGCTGCCTTTCGGAACCCGCGCCCGCCTGAATCATATCGGTAAACTGTTTTTATTTTTTCAGCCATTAAAAATTGAAAGCCGTTTCAATGGTAGTTTGTTTCACCGGCTCTAAGCCCGATCCCGTATCCCGATAATACTGTCGAAAATCCCAAATTAAGCTCACACCTTGACTCACTTCATAACCAACCTTATATCCAAATATAGTGTTCATGGATGGGTTCCCAAAATCGAATGGATTCGTGTCATTATTCCGTTGGTAATATGCTTGCGCCACGCTGAGTTTTGGAATGTTTTCTGCATTAATATCAATCATAGCGTTAAAACTATTTAACTCAACATCACCTTCGCCCTTCATGCTGGCATATGCTGCATTAAAGCTCACCAGGTTAAACAAGTTTGCTGAAGCAGATCCGTACATACCCGATGTATTAGATGAATCCACAAGAACCACTTGATCCTTGGTGCGAATTATGGTTGTGGAATCACTGAATACAGCCACCACTCGGGAAAGATCATAACTCCCGTCAAAAAATTGCGGTGCAAAAAAGCCCTGTTTAATACGATATTCAAAACTCACATTCAAAAAACTGAATAAACTCGCCCGAATACCGGGGACTGTAATTCCAGTACCACCCATGGCCTTTCGGCTGTAATAGTCATCTCCAGCCACGGCTGGGAAAATCAGTTTATTGTATTCCATATAGGCTTCTAAACTGAGTGATTTACCTTTCAGAATCGGATATCCCAGATCAAATGCAAAACCCTGGGCCGTTGCTTTATTATCTTTTAAACTAAATGGCGTAGGTTTTAGTGTGAGATCGTTATCAGCAGAATCGAGAATATTGTCGCCGTCTCCGTCGATATCCCAACCATTGTCAGGTTCTTTGGTTCCACCATTCACATCAGCAATGCCATCACCGTCTGTATCGTTCCAGTAATCTTTATCTGTGGGGAAATCATCAAACATATCGGGATAAGTATCTCCATCCACATCTTTCAATCCAGAGAATTGATTCATATCCATGATAAAGTTCAATCCGAATGTCAATGGTATTGCATCAGATAGCTTATAGGTACCGCGAAGGCCCATGAGGGTACCGCCTCGGGAGAAATCTTTCATATTCGATAAAAAGAGTTCGCCACCAAAGTTACCAAATGACATTCCAGTATTAATCCCAACTTTACGTACGGATGGGAATTCCATCATGTTGGAGTATCCGGCCAACAACCCCCCATACCCGATAGTTACATTATTCAAGGAGCCCCATTTAAACCAGAATGGATCTGATTTTTGACCCCACCGAATGAATAAAAATTTATCAATAATATCGGAAGCCTCATCCCATTCGTCTTCTCGAATGTTTCCTTGGTTATCTATATACATAACCAGGTCAAGACCTATCCCCAGTTTCCCAAAGGATAATTCCGGCCGGAGCGCCACTTGATTATATATGGTTCCATCAATCGTTGCTGACCCAACACCCAACCCCAAATTAAATGGTTTTTTGGGCTTCGGCTTTGGTTCCTCACCAGTCGAAGGCTGGTCAGCCTGTGCGTCTGATGGTTCAGATGACTGTTCGGGTTCCGGCTCAGTTTCAGTAGTAGACTCTTCCCTTTGCGATTCTTCTTTTTGGGTTGGCTCGTCCTGTTGCTCTTGAGAATCATCCTGTTCTTGCGAGTCATCTTGTTCTTCCTGCTGTTCTTCAGGTGACTCTCCGTCCGGATCCTCAGGATAGTCCCCCGGTTCTGCCGGGGCTGGTATAAGTTGACCCAATGCATTGGATATTGCTTTTTGACCGGCACCAACATTCACCGTCATTCCACTAATGGTATTAAACACTTCAAAATTTCCTGATTTCCCTACAAATTTATCCACGCCCGCCACCGCATCATGGAAGGCTGAAAATTCGGTCCCTTTCACAGAAGCAACCGAGACTGGTGTTTCCACACGATAGGCCTTTTTCTTATCCTTACTATTCACGTTGTGGAGCGTGGTTCCCTGTTCAATGATGAGACTGCGTGTGTTGGATGTTTCCACAAATTGAAAATCTGTATTTTCTCTGATTTTAACGACAGATTTATCATCAAGAAAAATCACCACAGCAAAACTGGCTTCGCCTACGCGAATCGCATCCCCATTGGATACGGCCTGACCTGGTTTCACATTGACAGAATAAGTTCCGCTCCCGAGGGGTTTAATAAGAACTTCTCCATTGGCTTTCATGACTCTGCCGATCGTTTCAGCCGAACAAATAGTAACGGTGAATAATATAAATATAATTGATATTTTTTTCATGAATGGCATCGTCATTTGTTGAACCTTATTTATGACAGAAAATTTTGATTATTGCTCTTGAATTTACCAAAAAAAGACAACACCTCAAGTGCGTTAGTTCACAGATTGATTTAAATATTCTTTTACTAAAAATGCGATGGATTGATAGTTTATTGAGGAATGGGACATCATTCCCACTTCACAGGTTCGGCTGGTAGAATATCCGGTTTTATATCCCTTGATGTCCGATAATTCCATTGCTGTGGCTGATTCGTTTAATTCTGGTACTATCAACCCACGATCCCCTGCAAAAGCGCAACAGCCCCAATGGATCGGTATGGTAACTTTTTCTGTACATTTTTCTGCCAATGATTTCATTATAGCTACCTGACCCATTTTCTCTGTAGAACAGGTTGGATGCAGCACAATTTCACGATTAAGTTTTGGCTTATCCAATTTCTCCACACATATTGCCAGGAATTCAATAATATCCACCATATTAAGTTGATTCAATTGTGCTTGTACTTCTGGTCGTAATCCAACATTCGGGTGTAGCATTTGATAGGTGCAGGGTGATGTGTCTATAAGAATCGGAAATTCACCATCGTTTGATGCTTCCCATAATAATTCTATGGTTTTTTCCTGAATAGAATTGGCTGCATCATGATATCCTTTTGATGCAAAAGGTTGACTGCAGCAGGTTGAATTAATCTCAGGTGGTATTTGCAATGAGATTCCAGCCTTATCTGAAATATCCGTCAATATGTTCGCCAATGAAGTCTTTTGATCGTTGCTGGAAAATACCCGTGTTAAACATGAGGGGAAATATACCCATTGCGCTCCATGATTCTCTTTTGATGCATGGATAGGTTTGGATGCATAAGGCAGTTTCTCATTCCATTGGGGGGATAATCCTATTTTATTTAAAAATCGGGTAATCACTTTTAGGGCGGATCCCCCTAATATTTTTTCAGTTGCTTTTCCCATGGTTAACCCACCTCGAGCCAAAAACTGAATAAAGCTAAAGTGATTGGCCGCCCACACACTGATCAGTCTCCCAATGGTTGATTCGTTTTTTTGCCTAAACGATTTTACAAAAGTCCCCGTATTAATATTGACAGGGCAGGCAATTTCACATAATCCGTCTGTGGCGCACGTCTCAATGCCATCGTATTGAAAGGCATCCAATACGGATGAATCTGCATATCCGCCGGCAATTTCCCTTTGAACAACAATACGCTGTCGCGGCGTCATTGTTATCTCTTTCGAAGGGCAAACCGGCTCACAAAATCCACACTCTACACATAAATCCACCTCGTCAGAAACTAAAGGCATTTTCTTTAAATGCTTAACATGGGTCTTCTTATCTTTTGTCAGTAATACATCGGGATTTAAAATACTATTTGGATCAGCCAAATTCTTTATTTTCCACATTATATTGTATAAATCACCACCCCATTCATATTCAACGAATGGAGCCATATTGCGTCCCGTCCCATGTTCGGCTTTGAGAGAGCCGTCAAACTTCCCAACTGTGAGCTTAGCCATATCATTTAACAATCCTTCAAACCTTTTTTCTCCGTCAGAACTGTTTAAATCCATGGATGCGGCAAAGTGCAGATTTCCATCCTTTGCATGACCAAAAATAACCGCATCATCGTATTGCCACTGCTGGCAAATTAATTTTAGTTCATTCACTACTTTGGGTAAATCACGATAATCATAACATAAATCTTCTGTGATTACGCTGGTCCCTTTCTTTCGCATAGAACCCACCGTAGGATAAAGCCCTTTACGGATATTCCATAATTGTAGCCGCTGTGCATCATTAGAAATCATGCCTAATGGTAAGCGTCCCCCCACCAATGTTAATGCGTGAGGAATGGATTGGGTCAAATGTTCAATCTCATTTACATGATGTTTTTGAAATTCAAACAAAAGTGCGGCGGAATTGTCCGCGATTTGGTGAGGGTCATAAGGGGGATTTTCAAGATATTGTGCCGTGCGTAAGGAAGCATCATCCAGCATTTCAATCGCATCGGCACCTTCATTCACCAATACCGGCAATGCAGCCATAGAAGATGCTACAGAATCAAAGAGAACCAACCCCATTGTTTTTAATGGTGGATCATCAATGGTATCCAAAACCACTTCCGAGAAAAAAGCCAATGTTCCTTCGGCCCCAACAATTAAATGTGCAAAAATGTCTAAAGGATGCTTATAGTCAATTATAGCATTAAGTGAATACCCTAATGTATTCTTAATTCTATATTTATGGCGTATTTTATTAATTAATTTTGATTGGCTTTCAATCTCATTCTTACATGATACAATTCCATTTGCAAGGGCAGATTCATTTTGCATAAACCGGGGATAATCATCTGGATGTGATGTATCGTACGTTTGACCATTGGCCAGCATAAATCGCAAATGTTTCATTGTATGATATGCATTATTCTTTACTCCGCAAACCATTCCCGATGAATTATTAGAAATAATACCACCAATCCTGGCTGAATTAATGGAGGCGGGATCGGGACCTATTCTTCTCTGATGTGGCGAAAGATAAATATTTGCGCGGGCGCCAATAACCCCGGGTTGTAGTTTAATAGAATGTCCGTCGTTTAGTACTTCATATTTCTCCCATCCTCTCACCACTTCGGCGATTATTCCTTCCGTAAGTGATTGACCGGAGAGCGACGTGCCACCTGTTCTAAATGTTATGGGTATTTTTGTTTCATTTGCGTGGGAGAGCAGTGATTGAACATCCGCCTCATGCTTTGGGCGAATGACCGCTTTAGGAACCAACCGATACATACTTGCATCGTGAGCATATGCCAGTCGATCTATTAACCGTTCAGACCAAATCTCTGAAGATATATTTTGGGGTACAGACATATAAATGCTATTACAATTTATTTCACATTACTGTCTTGGCTGCAATTGGGCCCAGGGTGCATTATATAGTAGGGTCGGTTCCTTACTTGATGATTCACTCACATCTTTTATATACATTGCGTCGGATGATTCACTACGAAAAATAATCGTGTCTGCGTTCGTATCATTTATCCAGTCTGCATATCGTCCACCGGATTGTAAAAGGGTTAATGAAGGGTTTGCATCCAAAGTGAATAAATATATAAAATAACTGCTATTTTCAAAGGACCATAAAATGGCTTTCTGGCTATCATACGACCAACGGATATTGCGGAAATACTGACTGGTTACAGGCATGATTTTCTGGCCATCTGCCTTCGTGACCGCCACACCTACGGTTTCTCCAGGATAATCCATAATATATAGACCATCCCCTTCCAAGGCGTATAGAATCTTAGCCCTATCTGGAGACATGCGTGGCAAAATAAATTTCTCTATATTTTGGGCATTGGTAATTTGTTTCACATTTTTTCCATCCAAATCCATGGTGAAAATATCTTTTACACCTATATTATTGTTGGACTGGTGAATTCGCTGCCAATATAAAATAAGGGTACTTCCCTCAATCTCAATAAACTCTGGGTCACCATACCATTCATTGTTTGTTTCATTCGTCAATTTTACAGGAGATTCATCCTCAGCGAGATTAACGATATAAATATTGTGATCCGTACCAGTAAAAACCGCCATGGATTGATCTAAATTGAATGCAATATCCTGGGGTTTCTCTCCGGAAATGGTTCTCAAACTGGTACCGTTTTTATTCACAAGTAAACCAACGCCGTCATCGATAAGTGAGAATACTTTTTCCCCTTTCTGGATCCAAATTGGGAATTGGGCATTTACATTAGTTAATACATGGGTAAACGGTAATGACGGACCCATGTTTGAAATGGTAATATCATCCCCTAAATCACGGATATAATCCACTTTAACCACCCGTTGGTAAGATGAGGCGCCTCTCACATTACTCCAGGCTGACTGATTCCACTTATCCGTAACCCGCACACGGTAAACCTGTTCTTTATCATTTTCCACACTTATACCTACTGAAGTCGTCTCCTGAGTATTGTAGACTGAAGAATCGACAACAGTCGAATCCGGCAGTGTTATTTGTTCAATAACGTATTGTTCAAAATCAGAAATGGGGGACTTGGCCCAATTGAAGAAAAATTGGTTACCCTTGTAAGTAATTGAATCTAATGGAACTGGACCCGGAACCAAATCAACAGGATGACCTTTTCCATTTCCCAATGTTTTTTGGCCGGTGGAATCTTCAACTTCAACCCAAAACCAATTCTCGATTGTAGGGTCGAAAGCTGTCATTGTGTGGGTAATTGTATTTTTGTCGTCATATGATTGAATGAGGATCTGAGTGCCGGTACTATCTTTTGCTTTATATAAATTGTACTTTGCGAAGTCGCCCTCTATAGATAGTTCCCATTCAATTGTCATTAGTGGTTCTGTTGTATAAGAAACCGATACAATATCTACCCTGTCCGGTGGACCTGGCGTTGCCGGTTTAATCTTTACACTCACTTTATTAGAAATATTTGAATCTGCGTAAGCATAAATGCGGTAAGCATATTCCACAGGATTATTAACTACTTCTTTCAAATCAAGCTTATCTACCCAATTAAATGTTGAATCCCAAAGAATAGCCACGCTATCCAACCAATTCCCTTCTCCAACCTTCTTATCAATTGTAAATCCGTCAAAATCACGACCCTTTCTAAGCCATGACAATTCAATTTTATCAGAAGATAACTGGGTGGCCTGGAGCGTGTCTGGTGTCCATAAACTTCGGTCGCTTCGAGGGTCGTATGGATTATCCCACACCCGTTTTGCATCTTCACATGCCAATAATAGAATCATCATAATGATTATTTTTTTCATCCGGTTTGCAGCCACCGTTTCATTTGTAGATATTTTCCATGATAATATATAATTGGGAAAATGGTAAAAACAGATATTCCATCCATGATGGGTTTGAGTTGATCTAGTGCCTCAATTTGTTTATGATTCGCATCTCCTTCCAATATTTCATTTCCATAAGATTTATAGATTTTTTCCGATTCATATTGAAGATATCCACGATATCCAGCGGTAATAACCAAAGAACCGATTAATAAATTTCGTTTGAATTTGTATGAATCCCGATCTTTTTCAATGAGTAAAATATCATGAAATTGTGAATTCACATGAGTGGTTCTGCGGTGACGAATTTGAAAGTCATCATTATGGATAATATATTTACCGGATTCTAAATGATATGATCCCGCATCCAACTTTTCATATCCAATGGCACCTTCTTCCACAAGAAAACGAGACGCCCCATCGGCGGATACAATTACGATTCCTTTAGGTACGGGCGCTTCGAAAGCAACATGTCCGATTTGAGGTACTAAGTGCTGCAGCTCAATATAAATGATGTCTGATTCATCCTCTGGAAGATGTTTTAAACGATAAGGTTCAAATCCATTTTTTAATAAAATTATCGGACGGCTTTCTACCACTACACGGTCCAATGCCATTGGGGTGTACCCACCCAACGTATCCGGACCAACCCTGACCATGGCTCCTGCCGGTTTCGTTTTAATATAAACTAGATTCTGTCGTTCATGTACTTCCATGGGAACTCGGGTGGACATGAGCATTTCAGCTAAATTATGCATCCCTCTGGTTTTTAATCCCTCCAAGGACAGTTCATGATCATACGTAACTATATTAATAACGCGTCCAGTTTTGGATTCATACAAGCGACCTTCTGTCATAAAAACATCACCAATTTTTGCAATATGGATGGTGGCCATCCATTCCGTGTCCAACAACATGGAGCTAATAACCGCACATTCAATGGTGGAACATTTGGGATCATCATACCCGGCTATGGACAATACCTGGTTCATATCACCATAATCCATCACCTTGAGCGTATCTTGCCTTAGGAGTTCCACCCGGAAACGTTCACTTAATGATTGTAGTTCTGTATCGACAACTCCTTCCCCAGTAAAATCCAGGACCGATATGCTATGATCATCGGCAAAAAGATATGCGGTTAAAATCGATAGGATGAATAGATGTTTGAGCTTCATTGTCCAACAGAAAAATTAGCCTTCAGCAAAGGCCATCACAATAGAGAATTTTGAATTTATTTATAGATAAAATTGGGTTGAATGCGTGGCTGATATAACCCTATTATTGATGGAACGATTCTATTCCCTTTGCATAAATGAAATTTTAAATCGCACCAAATTTTAGTAATTATTAATCAGAAGAGGAATACTATCGATTATTATCCTCATCAGAACAGTCACCACAATCACAGGTACCATCTCCAATGGCAATCTGATCATTATTTGATATATCTTCGATTGACAATAGAATTTCACCCGAATTGCAATATACCTGTTCATTCTTTACGTCAAACTGATTCACCACGGATCCATTCCGTGAAAATAATGTAATCAGCCCCATGCCGTTTGAAATATCCGCAACGCCTTTTTTTGCGCCATCCGTATACCACCAATATGCAACCCCATCTCGCTCCCCTTTGATAAAACTGGTTTCTTCTTTTTTCTGACCCGTTTCATACCACCAAGTCAGGTTGCCATTTAATTGTCCTTTTACATAATGGGCCTCAGCAAACTTTTTTCCATTTTGGTACCATTGGGTCACAACGTCAACCCTTCCCCCCTTTACATAAGTAGCTTCTTCTTTTTTGGCACCATCATCATACCACCATTGGAATAGCCCATTCTTTTCACCATTTAAAAAATTCCCGATAGAATAAATTTGTCCATTACCATGCCATCGGGTGACCGTACCCTGCGAAATATTTCCGAATAATTGTACGTTGACTTCGGGGGGTAGTGAATAATCGTATATATCTTGTTCTTGGACCAAGTATCTCCCGTCAACCATACCTGAGTCTGGATGAAAAGCGATGGGCGTTCCATTCCATTGTTTATCGTCCTCATTATAGTTTACAGTAACTATCTTTCCATCAGAAAAAGAAATATTATAATATCGGTGTTCGCTACCCGAAATAAAATACTGCCAAATACCATTTTTTTTCCCTTTTTCATACATCCCTACCATTCGCAATTGTCCATCGAAATAATTTAAGTATGCTTCACCTGAATAGGGCTTTTCCGTTTGGGGGTCAATGGCAATTCCTTCGTCTCCTTTTAATTCATTAATCGCTACTGGTTTTGAGCAACTGATCAGGATTAAAAATAAAGGGATTGATTTTAATATATGTCTCATTTTTTTATTCTCGTTCATTTGTTTTGCGGAGAGAGAGGGATTCGAACCCCCGATATCCAAAGGACATACCGCATTTCGAGTGCGGCGCATTCAGCCAGACTCTGCCATCTCTCCAAAAAATTGCAGGCGAAATTACGATGTTTTGTTAAAATATATAAAAAATAATTGAAGATATGACAACGAAAATAAAATGTTGAGACTTGATTTATTTCAAAAGAATCATTTTACGACTTTTTACAAATTTTCCAGCCCTCAATTGGTAAATATAAACCCCGGCACTTAGCTGTTGACCAAAGACATTTTTTCCATTCCATCGCACCTTATAAGATCCAGCAGGGTAATTATTATAGCTATAAGACTTTACCAGCTGTCCAAGAGCATTGTAAATATTCAAATTGACATTAGATTGCTCTGGTAAGTCAAAGGCAATAGAAGTAGATGGGTTAAAGGGGTTGGGATAATTGGGATGAAGTGCAAATGACTGCGGTAATGTTCCATCAGCAATATCAAGGTAGCCATACCTTTCAATAAACACATTGCGCGTCCCACCAGCACCTGAGACCGTATCAATTCCATCGGTCGCATATACATCTAGATTGTAAGTCGCAGCTGGAAGCATGCGAAAGGCCGAAGGCCAGTTACCCATAAATGCGGCATATGAAATAACCAATGTGGTATCAGTTGACTTCCCTAAAGAGGTGGACCACTGTATATTGTTATTTGATATATTAACCCAATAGGTAATTGTGTCACCGTCTACATCCTCACTTTGTGTCCACTTAAAGGTATAATCGTTTAATGTATTTGACTTGGATACATTTAATGTATCCGTTGAATCAGGAAGAACCCATGTAAATACCATTGGAGGATCCTGTACATTATTCACTGTTACTGGAACCACAACTGAATCGGATGTAATACCATCATTTGCCGTTATAATTATGTTCGCATTTCCAAACCAGTTTGTATCTGGGGTTAAAGTTATAACATTACTCGCAAGACTTACTTTTAGAGCGCTCGTGTCGCTTTTGACCGAGGCTGTAACTGGATCATTATCCGGGTCTGAGGTTGCTATAGAAATGGTTGCAGTTGTATCTTCATTCATATATACAGATGCAACAGTAGAAACGACAGGTTTGTTATTCATTGAGCTTGTATATACTCCATTCCCATGTGTCGCTACGGCAACGTAACCATCAAATGTTCTTCCTGCTATTGCATCAACAACTACATTCCCAATCGAATTTTCACCTTCTTGAGCCCACGTTGTAGATGCGCCATTTAAAGTATTAGTCATATATAGGCCTGTTGAAGTACCAACAAAATACGAAGTTATTGATTTATAGGTTTGTATCAAGGATGATCTAACTGAAGGGCCGTTGCCAGTTCCATCGGCATTTTCTTCAAGATTACCACTAATATTTTCCCAAGATAAGCCTCCATTTTTACTGTACCAGACACTAATGACTTCATAATTGGAAAAAGTAACTATAACCTCATCACCATTATCAGGGTTAGTGGATATACTGCTTACGTAGGCGTTAGAAGGAAAATCTGATGAGGTCACGTTTAAAGCAGCTCCAGTGCCAGTATTGGCACCATTCCTGCGGTATACCTTCCCCACAGCGTCACCATAGAATAACCGGTTTTCAGGGCTGGCCTTTGTTGTAGTCAATGCCGAAATTTTTGAAGTTGAGGTCAAGGCTGTTAACTCTTCCCATTGATTACTTGCATCATACGCGCTAGCTGATTCATAATCAGAAATATTAATGTTATTATTTCTCCAAATCGTTGAAGCTCCAGCATAAAAAAGGATTTTTTCATCACTTTGATTAATTACGTAAGGATTTACAAATAAATTACCATTTTCTGCTTCTCCAAATCCAGGAGGCGTCATAAGAACAGATGAGTATGCATTACCAGTATTAAAAGGATCGCGAAAATCAAGTAAAAAAACTTTGCCATACTGAAATGAGGTCATAAGAATATTGGCATTAAAACCCACAGCAGTGAATGCGCCGTCACCACCCCACTGATATTCCCATGGTGTTGTTTCATTCTTTATTTCAGACTTCCAGGTGCCATTATCCTGCATTCCACCTATAACTAAATCTGGTTTTGTATTTGAAGGGTCAATCGATACATGATAAAATTGAGTCGTATAATATCCATTATTGATGGAAGTCCAGCTCACCACATCAGCTGTATTATCCAGTGTTAGACTTAAGCCACCATCATGACTGGATATAGATTTTTTTGGATTTAAGTATGAAAAAACTAATCCGTGCTGATCTGGATGGTGATTTGCATACATAGAATAACCTTCTCCTGAATAGCCACCAATCCATTTACTATTTGTTGATGTTGCAAAACCATCCGATGAATTGTAAAGGTTTGTGCCACCAACAAATACGAAATTTTCATCATCCGGTTTAACCTTAAGAAGCAGATCATAACCCCTTTGAGATGAAAACTTACCAATATCTTTAAATCCACCAAATGCTGGAACATTGGGTGACCGATCAACCCATGTACCACCCGCTCCTGAGCCATCTCCATCTATATAAGTATATTTCCAAAGGGTATGACCCGAGCCTAAATCCCCGATTAGGTAAACAATGTTATCATTGGATGGTGCCCCGCCCACAACCATTCGCGAATAGGATGATGGAAAATTGCTTGGTGTAATATTTGTCCATGTGTCACCATAATCGCCTGAGCGCCAAATGCCTGCCTTGTCGCTGCCATAGCTTAAGGTTGCATATATTGCTGAACCATTAATAATAACATCTGAGTAACTAGAGGTTCCAGTTGATGGTTCTAGAATATCTGTCCATGTATCACCACCATCTATGCTGCGTTTTATGCCATTATAGGTTGCTGCAATTACATAACCATTTGCAGGAGCGACTTGCACAGTCCATACATAATTAAAATTAGAATTAAAACTTTGTGGCTTATTACTACTAGTACTAGATAAAACAGACCACGAATTACCACCATCCGTTGATTTATAAATTCCATCACCTTGATATCTAGCACTATGACTACGATCACCAGCAGAATTACCTGATAATTCACCGGTTCCATAATACCATGTAGATCTTTGTCCAGTTCTTGTATCTTGAGCTAGTGTTGTTACGCTATGAAACTGTTCTGGTTTGGTCGTTTTCGTCCAAGAGGCACCGCCATCAACAGTCCGCCACATTCCACCTGAAACTCCACCAGCCAATACCGTGTTATCTGTTGCATCTGAGATATCTATAGCCAAAGCTCGAGTGCGACCACCCACATTGTAAGGACCACGTTTATTCCATTTAAAAGATCCTTGGAAACCGCCTTTGTTTAGTCTGGCCGGGAGTTGATTCCGCGTTGGAATACTACGAGAAAAGACAAACTCTTTTTGACGAATGTTTTCAGGAATTTGATTGGTGTTAGGATTTCGCGTTCTTAACCATTCATAGTCAAGACGTGCGTTAGGATCTTCTTCATTGCCTTCAACGCCTTCTGCGTGCATTATTGGGATAGATGAATTGAGTTCAGAAAATCTTTCAATGTTTTCAACTTTGGCCGTATGTTGAAAAGAGACCAGCCAGATCAAAAAACAACAAGCTATAATGGTCTTAATTTTCATATGAGTATTCATCCTATTTAAGTAAGATCATTTTGTGCATTTGCATATCTTGTCCACTCTGCAATTTGTAAATGTATACACCACCGCTAACCGATTGATTATTGTCATTTTTCCCATTCCACTTAAACGAAAAAACACCTGCTGATTTTTGACCTGAATAAAGTGTTTTCACCTTCATACCGAGCAGATTGTAAATACTTAAATCCACATTGCCTGCATAAGGTATTTCAAATCGAATCTGAGTCTCAGGGTTAAAGGGGTTTGGATAGTTGGGATGTAAAACAAAAGAATTGGGAATGCCAATTGATTCCGTATTTAAATCACCCGATCTTTCAACATGTAATTGCCGCGTTCCAGTAATTGCCGTCGAATCATTTCCACTGTAAGCATATACATCGAATTTGTAATTCAACCGGTTAATCATTTGCAAAGAGCTGGGCCAAAGTCCAATAAACTCTGCAAATGAAAATGAACGAGAAGTGCCACTAAAAGATTGAGTCGTAACTGTGGGAACACTATGAGGAGGATGGCTTATGGCGAGTTTATAGGTGACGGCATCACCATCGGGGTCAACGCTACTGTCCCAACCAATCCAAAAATAATCACCCCCGTTAGAACTCGTTACCACAATACTATCATTTTCTGTCGAACCATCCGTCCAGGCGAATGCACTGGGAGGATCAGGTGCAGCGGTTACGGTTAAGGTAAACGATTGCTCTGCGCTGGCATAACCATTAGTTACCGCAACAGTCACTACAGATGACCCATTCCAATTTATTAACGGTTTAACCGTAAGGGTGTCATTGCTCACTTGAAACATAATCGCAGAGGTATCTGCCGTTGCAGAGTAAGTTAAGGGCTCACCTTCAGGGTCAGTTGCACTCGCAAAGACTACTGTAGTTGAATCTTCACCGATTGTTATGTCCGATATAGACGATAATACTGGCGGCAGGGCCGCTACATAATTGCGCCGACTGATCATCTCTACTTGCATAACTTCCCTGGTAGTCTTATTCTGAACAAAGGCAACCAGGTTCATATTTTTTTTATCCCAGACCGCAGTATTCCAATCACCTGACATCCCAATTCTGCTTCCGTGAGCCGGATTGGGGTAGTCGCTCCACATTGTCCAGGTATCCGTCCACACTATTGCCTCGTCTTTTTTTAAGATAATTGGTTTTCCGTTCGCGACGGCAGTATCACCCCTGGTAGTATCTATGTTGGTATCCCCAATATATCCAAGAAACGTTTGTTCATGATCAGTCTCTCCATTACGCCCAGCATAATAGACCGAGTCTATGGTTGCCATAACAAATAGGTAAAGCGGATCGGCTGAAAGGTCAGTATCGCTGGATATTTTTACTTTTATATTAACTGTTAAACTATCAAAACGACTCCCCTTCAATGAAATGGTAACAGGTGTCGTTTCAGCCTGTGCTTCCTTCACCTTAGGTAAGATTTCAAAATTAGCAACAACTTCTCCATCTACCCAAATCTTAGGAGTACTAGTACCTTCAGGATACCATCGATTACATCCACTGCCAGACATAAATCTAACAGCTGCAAAATCTCCATTGCAAGCCCGAGGGTAAGAGGAAAGTATTTCATACATTGGGTCACCGTTGCCCCCCCCATAAGTGTGATGACGTATAACCACCATATTATCTACGATATTTTTACCAAAATAATCAGGGTGAGCGGGGTTCTGCCATTTATCAAGGAGTAAACTTACTCCTGGACACCCCGGTCAATTGGTTCCAGTAATGTGCTCAACCAACGCCTTTTTCTTCACACCGCCACTTAGCGACACAAAGGTGATTAATATAACGGAGAGAAAACGGTTAGTCTTTTTCATGCGATTCCTTATTCATTTAATAGAGACAATTCATAAATCAAGCCGGGAAATTTACTTAAAACATATATATGAAACTTATCTTTTGTCCATCTTCAAAAGGCTGTTTATAGCGACATACACCATTACTACAGACTAAACCGCCCTTTAAAGAACCATCAAAATAGGTTAACACCATATTTTGATTAATTCTATATAAGAGCTCCCAATACGTCCATTGCTCTGCTTTTAAGGACTTTTCGTCAATTGACGTATTATCCTGAGAATAAGTAACGGACCATTTAGGAGAACTGGCGAACCCCAGACTAATAACGTTGTTGTAACGCAGGGGCTTCCCTACAACAGACATAAAAGTATTTCCATCGTTTGTTTCCCGAAGAGAACCTTGTTCCAATTCCTGGTATTCAACCTTTAATTCAACACTATATTTATTATTAATGGCATAAGTAAGACTCAAAGGTATGGTTTGAGCGTTTAAAAATTCATGCACGCGAAACAGACCATTGCTTCGATTTTGATTTACAAATAAATACTGTACATCCTGGATATTACCCCACCCTATTTCATAAAATAATTTGTGATTAAAAAAATGGCCATCGAAATTAATAAATAGCTCATTATATGGATTCGCGAACGTCTCAGAGCTGGGCATCCAATCAAATGCCTTATCAGCCTTCCATTCATAATAACCATCCTGCATCTCCTGTATCCAGGATTGGTGTTGACTGGATTTTGCAAAACTGATAGAAGCTGTATGATTCATGGCAATCGGTCCTGATAATTTTATCTGGTATCCAATCTCGTCATTAATATTCGCTTGCCGCGCAATGCGACCATTTAAAACGGTTGTATGTTCATAATATCCCGGAGGCGGATTTGAAAAGTCAGCGTGATATCCAAACTGGTTAACAAAGTTATCTTTTTCTAAAGGAGATAGTGTTAAAAAATTATAATTTTTATACTCGACTAACAGTGACCAGTCACGAAGCGGTACCGTAAGATTGGTATACAATCCGGAACCATCTTCATTGTAACCGGTGGTTGTTTCCTTACTGGATTTTTTCAACACCTCAACAAATAGAGAGGCCATACTAGAATAAAATGAGGCATAAGCACCAATCATGGTATGATTTATATTCTTTTTTTCTAAAGTGCCAAAACGATCAAATGAGTCATGCTTCTCATTAGATTGAATCAAATTAATA
>JAPYOT010000052.1 GCA_029938045.1 Fidelibacterota bacterium
AAACCAAAACCAAAAAAGAAAAAAGAAAAAAAGGCTTCAGTTTCTACAATTCCCCATATCCCCATAAAGGATAAATCAAAAAAACCACTGCCCAAAGATTTAAGTATAGAAGGGGTCGCGATTAGTCCACGATTGGCCACCATGACACTCGTGAATGTGCTAAAGGGGCAGGGCTTGTATCACCAGGCACTGGAGGTTCTGGATATATTGGCAGAAAAAGGGGAAGATAAAAAACGGATTGCAGAAGAACGTAAAGCCATCAAATCTGAATTATAATTTTCTAAACTATCATCTCTGTTCAAACAAAGTATGATAATTCAAATGTATAATAACCCTGCCCTATATGATGCATGCACGGCACATAAGATAGATGATATTCCATTTTATGAAAATTGGGTCAATGACAATGGCACCATTCTGGAATTGGCCTGTGGTACGGGTCGGATTGCAAAGCACCTAATAGAATCAGGATTCAATTATACAGGCCTGGATTTGAGTTCGGTTTTTATTGACCATTGCCGTTCGAAGTTTCCAAATGGAAAGTTCACTACAGGTGATATGTGCGATTTTAATCTCGGTAAAAAATTCGATTTAATTTTCATTCCCTTTAATTCGTTTCTTCATCTTTACAAGGAAGAAGAAATGACGCAATGTTTAAAATCAATCCAAAATCATCTTTCTGATAATGGAAAATTCTTATTAGATATTTTTGTCCCGGATCCTGAGTTTCTTTACCGTGATCCTGACAAAAAGTATGAAGAAATGACGATCATTCATCCTAATGGAGGCGAATGCACAGTTTGGCAAAAAAACCAATATAAAGAAGAAACAGAAATAAACCATATTCACTGGTTTTTTAATCGAGGAAACAGCAAACCAATGGATGAATATGATTTTGATATGCGGATGATTTACCCAGACACTATGGATCGAGTCCTTTCAGATTCGGATTTTACTATAGAGGAAAAATGGGGTGATTATGATGGAGAACCATTTAACGAAACCAGTCTTCTTCAACTTTATATTTGTTCAAAGAGATCGTAATGGAGATTCAAAAAGCTTTAAACTACTTAAGAAAATCAGATTCCCGAATGGGGCGCTTGATCGATGAATATGGTCCACCGGAATTCAACCCCATTAATAATTATTACGAATCATTAGTGCGATCAATTGTTTATCAGCAATTGAGCGGTAAGGCTGCATCCACCATTTATGGACGTTTTAAAAACCTGTTTAATTCAAAGTCATTTCCCAAATCAAAAGATGTCTTAACCATTCCCCATGAAACCCTGCGTTCGGTAGGACTCTCTCACCAAAAAGCCAACTATATCCGCGACTTATCTGATAAATGGGAAAAAGGGGAAGTTGATTTGTCAAATCTTGATCAATTGTCTGATGAAGAAATAAGCATCGAATTGATCAAAGTGAAAGGCATTGGTCAATGGACCGCCGATATGTTTCTAATGTTTACCCTCGTCCGTCCCGATGTATTTCCTTTTGGAGACTTAGGTATTCAAAAAGGATTTATGGGACTCAACAAAATGGATCGTTTGCCTACACCCAAAGAAATGGAGATGGGGGCTGACATGTGGCGCCCTTACCGTACTGTTGCTGCTTGGTATCTATGGAAATTGGTAGATGGTCCTTTTAAATGGTAAAAACTATTTTTTCTTATCAATAGAAATATTGGAACCACCTCCCGATCCGCCGGAATTTCCGCTACTGCTCGTTCCGCTATAACTGCTACTGCCAGTTCTATCGGTTGCTTCTAGTCTGGCTCTGGGTATGATCGTTTCATCACCTGTTCCCGATTCTCGGGAATTGTTTCTTTTTTCATTACTTAATTTTGAAATAGTGAATGTTTGCAAAACGGATACCTGTTTTTCATCAATAACAACAATTTCGTTGGACCGATGGTACTTACAATAAGAAGTAATGGAAAAACTATTTAGCGAGTTATTTGGTGAATTGAGTATATCAATATAATAATCTAATGGTTTTGCGAAATAATGTTCTTGACCTTCAATATCAAAGGCCCAAATTTCTTTTGATTCCGGATTAAATTGAATTTTATTTGCCATTGCCGGATTTGGCTCAGGAATAAATGTTGGCGCAGAGAAACAACCAATTAATAAAAAGATAATTAGAAATAGAAAATTTCTAGAATTCAATTTTTCGTATCAACTTTTTGTTCTGATTGAATAGTCGAATGTGTTTCGCCTTGCGTGTTGCCTCTTATTACCGATATGCCATTTGGAGTACTGCCACCTGATCCAACTTCACCCCCCCCATATATGTCGTTGAGTGTTGATTCAAAATTGTTATTTAGATTCTTTGGGCCTGTCATAACAGAAACAATTTTTGGTGTAACGTTTACAATTTCAATTGATCGGTGTTTATTGCAATATCCAGCAAAGGTACTTTCGAGGTGAGAATTTAAATGATCTGCTACTATGAAATATTGAGCCGAATCTTCAGGCGTATAATGATGATATGCTCCAAATCCATCATGGGCCCAAATGTCCATTTTTTGATCTCGGTAGATCATCTGGTTTTTAGGAATATTTACATCTATGGGAATAACCGATTTTTGCAATATGCACCCGGCAGTCCATAGGACAAAGATATTGGAGAGAATTATTTTAAGGATGGCTTTGAAGTTTTGCATCATTATAACAAATTTACTAACCATTTTCCATTTTACCAAATCTCTCAGAATAGTCAGGCCCATTTCTTAATTTCCTTCTCTCTCTTAACATAATAATACCACTCTTAATGATTAAAAATATTTTCTTCGATATCGGCAATGTGCTGATCCATGTTCATCCAGACCGGTATATCCAATACTTAGCAGACAGCACTGATTTACCAATAGACGTCATCAAAGAGGCCTTCCCCCTTGAAGTGCATTATGCCTATGAAAGGGGAGAAATTTCCGGACATGAGTTCTTTTTATCTTTTCGCGATGGACTGCCCCAGCCATGTTGTTTAAAAGAATCGGATTTCTGGCGGGGGTGGCAAAAACTATTGGGGGAAGAAACAGAAGTTGTGTCTTTCCTCAAATCACTTTCTGCAAATTACACTATTTGGCTTTTGTCAAACACCAACCCTCGACATATCAAAGATGAGCTGGAATCCCATGTTTCATTTTTAGAATATATTGATGGTGCTATTTATTCATTTGATGCAGGGTCTAGAAAACCGGATAGTGCAATTTATGAATATGCACTGGAACAATCCGGAGCAAAAGCGAATGAGTCTGTCTTTATTGATGATCTAATAGATAATATTAACGCAGCCGAAAAACAGGGATTCCTCGGGATTCATTACGTGGGAGAGGATCAACTGTTAGAGGATTTGAACAACTTGGGAATTGAAATTAACAAGAGGGTAGCATTAGTATGAGAAAAAAACATTATTGGTTAATAGGCCTGTTGCTAATTGCCCTGATTACTGGAGGAAAAAATTATGTACCCTTATTTAATGAACCGATTGCATTGGATTCATTCTCAGATTATGATGTAACCATTTATCGTGATACATGGGGTGTACCCCACATCTTTGGAGAAAAAGATAAGGATACGGCATATGGTTTAGCCTACGCCCATTCAGAGGACGATTTTAAAACCATTCAAAATATCTTACTGGCTACACGGGGGAAGCTTGCAACAATATATGGTAAAGATGGTGCCGCTAATGATTATATGGTCCAGTTGCTTCGAATATGGGACGTGGTTGAAAGTGGCTACGAAATGCAATTATCTGAAGATGTTCGTGCCATTTGTGATGGATATGCCGATGGTATCAATCATTATGCAAAACGCCACCCAGAGGAAGTCCTTACCGGGATATTTCCTGTTTCAGGAAAAGATATTGTGGCGGGATTTGTTCACCGAACACCTCTTATGTTTGGTTTAGATCGCGTTCTTGGGAAGTTGGCTTCAGAGGAAAAGCCAAAATTCGCATTTGACCGTGAGGAGATAGAATGGGGCCCATTTGATCAAACATTGTTGGGATCGAATGTTATTGCAGTCGCTCCAAGCCGTTCTGCTGACAAATATACCCGAATTGCTATTAACTCTCACCAGCCCTGGACCGGACCGGTGGCGTGGTATGAAGCTCACCTCCATAGTGAAGAAGGTTGGAATATGAATGGGGGGCTATTCCCTGGATCTCCCGTAGTGTTTGTAGGTCATAACGAAAATATTGGGTGGAGCCATACAGTGAATTCGCCTGATTTAATTGATGTTTATGAGTTGGAAATACATCCAGAAGATGAAAATCAATATTTTTTTCATGGGAAATGGGAAGCATTGGAAGTTCGGGAAGCAAAAATTACAGTGAAACTATGGGGCCCATTTAAATGGACATTCAAACGAGAAACACTTTGGTCCATTCATGGCCCAGTCATTCGGAATCCCCATGGAACGTATGCGGTTCGGTTTTCAGGGTTTGGAGAAGTCCGGCAGGTTGAACAATGGTTCAGAATGAATAAATCGCGAAACCTGGAAGATTTTGGAAAAGCCATGAGTATGTTGGCGCTTCCCATGTTCAATACGGGATATGCGGATAAAAACGGAAATCTATTTTATGTGTATAACGCATTGCTTCCCATTCGCGGAAATGATAACTATGATTGGAGTGGCATTGTACCGGGGAATACAGCCTATTCATTGTGGCGTGGTTATCTTCCCTTTGATGATCTGCCTCAGGTGGTGAATCCACAATCAGGCTTTATCCAGAATTGCAATAGCACGCCATTTTTGGCCTCCATAGATGGGGACAATCCGGATGGGTCATTTTATCCCCAGAATATGGGGATTGAGATGTTCCAAACCAATCGAGCGTTGAGGGCTCATGAAACATTTGGCGAAGATAAATCCATCACCCGGGAAGAATTTTACCAATATAAATTTGATACCAAATATTCCGAAAAGTCCGTTATGGCGGTGAATTTAAAGAAGTTTTTAGCAGAAGCGTCCAGCGAAGATCCTCACATTACCAAAGCACTGGAATTACTCCAAAACTGGAATTTGGATACGGATAGTTTAAATACAGCCGTTCATTTAGCCATTAGCGCGATTAGCCCAAAATTTAATCCGAATAAGTATAAATATGATTACTCAGGCATTATGAAACGATTACAAAAAACAGTCAATACATTAAAGAATACATTTGGCAGAGTTGAAGTAAAATGGGGTGATATCATGCGGCTTCGAAGAGGGAATACGGATTTGCCATTAAGCGGAGGCCCGGACATTTTACGCGCTATTTATTCAAAGGAAAAAGAAGGCGTCCGAGTCGGAACTGCTGGAGATTGTTATTACGAAATTGTGGAATGGGACCCGGATGGAAATGTATTTGCTCAAAGCATTCACCAGTTTGGTTCGGCTACCCAAGATTCCAATTCTATTCATTATGATGACCAGGCCAAGTTGTTTGCAAAGCACCAAATGAAACCTGTGTGGATGGATCTGGAAGATATTAAATTAAACTTGGAAAGTTCCTATCGCCCCGGAAAAGAAAACCCCCTTTAAGGAGAATATGATGAAACGACAATTTACCCTATTTATATTTTTATTGTCTATCGGTTGGGCGGACCGTCCCATTACAGCGGAGGATATTGTGAATATACGCTATATCGCCCAACCTGTTATTGATCCCAGTGGCAATCATGTCGCTTATGTGAAAATCGTTCCTCGCGGTGCAGATGAAAAACGGGGCGGCAGTTATCGCGAAATTTGGGTTACCAAATTGGATGGTTCTGATCAGCGACAATATACTTTTTCTCCGGTGAATAGCTGGTCTCCTCAATGGACACCTAATGGGAATCTTTCGTTTTTATCCAGTAGAAAAGATCACAACCCTGGAACCCAAATTTATATTCTGCCTTTCAAGGGTGGTGAAGCAAAATTGTTAACGGACCATAAAACAGGAGTGGGTTCCTACCAGTGGTCTCCTGATGGGAAATGGATTGCCTTTACTTCTCGGGATCAAAAATCTGACGATCAGAAAAAAGCGGAAAAAGAAGGGCTTGATATGATTGTGATGGATCAGCAGCATATCTATACTCGCTTGTGGGTTTATAATGTAAAAGCCGCTACCTACCAGAAAGTGTTTAAACAAGATTTGAATGTGGCCAGTTTCAAGTGGTCTTCGGATAGCAAAACGATTGTATTCCAGGCGACGGATAAAACGGGGGCCGACAGAGATTTACTGGACCGCTCTATTTACCGCGTGAGGGCACCCAGCGGCAACCCAAAGAAAGTTTTGGAAACACCGGGAAAACTGGGTGATATGGCTATTTCACCAAACAGTGAAAATCTGGCTTTTTTAGGTGCCACCAGTTATAATGATCCTTTAGCCCAAAGTATTTATGTTGTTCCAGTCAAAGGAGGAAAGGCCAGCTTATTAACGCCGGATTTTAAAGAATCATTTGTAACCGTAGACTGGGTTGATGATCAAACAATATTGGCAAAATCTTATCGCGGAACCAAAACGGTTGTTTCAACCATAGATACAAAAGGAAAAACGCCGGAAGGGATTGCCAACCAAACCGATGTACTGGCGCCAGATGAAATTCTGTCTTCTGTTTCATACCATAAGCCATCTGGAAAACTGGTTATTACGGCCAGTTCTCATGGTCACCCCAATGAACTATTTGCGGGATCATTAGGTTCAAGTGAAATCAAAAGGCTCACAAAAACAAACCCCGATATGAATAAAATTGATTTGGCCAAACAGGAAACGATTACTTGGTCTGGTATTGATGGATTGGAAATTGAAGGTATCTTAACCTATCCATTGAAGTATCGGAAAGGAAAGAGATACCCTCTTGTTTTACAGATCCATGGTGGCCCTGAAGGCACCAGTCTGGATGGGTGGAATACCCGGGCCACTTACCCGGTTCAGCTTTTAGCAGCGGAAGGATTTGTTGTTTTAGAACCAAATTATCGGGGCAGCGGTGGTAAAGGGGTTGCCTTTTCAAAAGCGGATCATGACGATTTGGGCGGGATGGAGTTTGAAGATGTACTCTCAGGAATTGATCACCTTGTTGCGGAAGGAATTGTGGATAATAATAAAGTAGGAACCGGTGGCTGGTCCTATGGTGGGTATTTCTCCGCCTGGGCAGCAACCAAATATACAGATCGCTTTAAAGCATCAATGGTGGCTGCGGGACTTACAAACATGATTAGTTTTACTGGCACCACAGATATCCCTTATGAAATGTCCGTTGTTCATTGGAATCAGTGGTGGTTTGATAACCCAGAACTCCACTGGGAAAGATCACCCATTTCACATATCAATATGGCCCATACACCGACCTTAATTATCCACGGACTGAAGGATGATCGTGTACATCCTGAACAAAGTATGGAATTGTGGCAGGCATTAAGAATTAAAGGAGTAGATACAGAATTGGTACTCTACCCCCGTGAGCCCCATGGGTTGATTGAACGGGCTCATAAGCTGGATTATATGGATCGTCTTGTGGGCTGGTATAAGAAATACGTGAAGTAAGCTTAGGATAAAAAATGAAATTAATAATTACGATTCTATTTTCAATTCAATTCATGTCAGCGGGTGAAGTGCTGCCGATTGAAATACCTTTAAAAGGCGAAGCGGCAGAACGAAACTTGGAAATGTCTGGCTTGGCATGGTATGGGGACAATTTAATTTTGATGCCCCAATATGTTAATAAAGAAGCACCGGGATTTTATTTTCTTAAGAAAGACCAAATCAATAATTGGCTGGAAAGTGACCGTGTTGATGCACTGATACCTGAAAAAATAGACTTAATTTTCCCCAACTTCGAAGATGGAATCGGGGGTTTTCAAGGGTTTGAAGCTGTTTGCTTCAGCGGAAATAACGCATATATGGTTATGGAGTCGAAAGATGATGATATCATGCATAGCTTTCTCGTTTCGGGTAAAATGGATTTCAAGCAGAAAAGATTAACTATTAATTCTAAAAAATTGGAAACCATAAAATTACCTGTAAATATTAAAAACATGGGCTATGAAAGCATTCTTAAATATAAATACCGAATCATGATTTTATTTGAAGCCAATGGCGCCAATGTTAATGCTGACCCAAATGCAGAATTGTACACGACTTCTCTAAAACATAAAGCCTCCATATCTTTCCCAAATGTAGAATATAGAATTACGGATGTAACAGATGTAGATAGTCGTGGCCGCTTCTGGGCATTAAATTATTTTTGGCCGGGAGAAAAGAAAAGATTACTCCCAGCAGAAGACACCATTTTAGATGGTTTTGAGGAAGGGTTAACGCATCAGCAATATGATCATGTGGAACGGTTGGTAGAATTCAAAATTAACTCAAAAGAAATTGTCCGAACAAGCACAGCGCCGATTCAACTGGTAATGGAAGAAAAATCCCGTAATTGGGAAGGCTTAGCCCGCTTGGATAAAAAAGGATTTCTCATGATCGTGGATGAACACCCACGGACCATTTTGGCTTTTGTGCCAAATAAGTAAATTGCAGGGATAGCCTTTTCACGGAGGCTTTATTGTTTATAAAAGAGAAACACATATTGTTGGGTGATTATTTGTAATTTTATATGTTTGCTTCGCCTAGATTGATAATAATTCACTTTTTTTCAATGAAAAATATAATAACTAAAATAATATTAGCTCTTTCTGTATCAATTTTGTTTGCAGATGATCTGATTGTAGATAAGAGTTCGATCTCACAATATCAAACTGATAACTTTCTACGATTTGATTCTTTTGATGTTAATAAGGAGGAAAAAATTTTTATAGCTAATCCTGGAGCAACTCCTGATACGATTGATATTTCATCCAAAGCAATTATATTAGGCTCTACATTCACTCAAGAAGCCTGGATATATTCTGACCAAAAGGGAAATTCTACTCAAACTATTATAGGTTACGCGCCGACAGGCCCAAAAGCAAATGACATTTCTCCATCAGTGAGGTTGATTGGGTATGGTACAGGTATACATTATGGATTTGGAGATGGTTCCACTTGGAACAGTTATATGGCTAAGGATGTTATTGCAGCACCGGGCTGGTACCACATAGCAGTAACATTCGATGGTACCAATTATATTTTATTTCTGAATGGAAGTCAAATTTACACATATACTGGGGCGGCTGGAAAAACACCCTTAAATACGCCTATAAAATATATAGGCTTAAATCTTCAAGGAAAGATAGATGAAGTAAGAATGTGGGATGTAGCCAGGACTGAATCCGAGATAAAGGCTGATATGGACAAGCGATTAACTGGAACTGAATCTAACCTTGTGGCCTATTATCCGATGGATGTTAATGGAGCTTATCAATTGATCGATCTAAGTCCTAATCAGAACCACGGTATCATAAAAAATGTCAATGTGATGCAGAGGTTTTTCTCAAACGAATGTAGTACACCAGATGGTACACAAAGCTGTCCCTATCCTACGATCAATAGTGCCCTGGATGCTGCAAAACCTGGAGATCGTGTTCTTATCAAAGGGGGTCGATATTCAGAGTATATAATGAGATTTGAATTAAATGATGTGAAAATAGAAGGATACCCAGATGAGAATGTTATTATTGATGGCACCATTCCATTGAATACTGAATGGGTACCCTATAATCACAATGGTCATAATATATATAAAACAGTGATTGATTTTGATTCATTGTCATATCGCTATGGAATTAGAACGGATTCGGTTTATAGTGTATTTGTAAATGACCGTTACATGATGATGGCAATGCCAGTGAATTTTAAAAATCCAACAGACTCAATTAATGGTGATCCAAGAGGTATTGATGACAACTCTCCAGCCTCAATCTATAAATATGGAGTAAACAAGGCTACGAATGCCATACATTCACCTGTTCCCAAAGATGCTGGGTCTGAAACAGGTTACGATTTAGGTTATCGTGGAGGTGAACTTGCATTCCTAGATACTCTTGAAGAATGGTCATTTGATCCTGGTACAAGCACCCTTTATTTATATCCAAGCGTTGGGTTTATTCCTGATAAGAATAATGTCAGAATAAGAACAAAAGTAGGATTAATTTTAATGCAAGAATCTGATAATATGGAGTTTAGGAATCTTCATATTTATTCTGGACCACTCAGGGCTTACGACTGTGATTATTTGACAGTAGAAGATTCCAAGTTTTCTTTCAGTACAGATATGTACGCGGATAAAATAAGGAATGGTTCTAGTCTTGGCGAATATAGCTGGTGGAGAAACTTAGTATTTGAAAATAGTAATAATGCCCCGCCTCTATTTCACTCACGGCATATGTATGCCACAATGGAAAATATTCTTTTTACCAAACATTCATGGTTTTCAGGTTCCCATCATTATGTGACCTCAACGAGAAACTATAGAATCGTAGGTGGGGAAATGGTATATGGGCAAGACACATGGCGTTATATCACCGTGATGAATAGTAACAGTGCAGGTATTTTTGGGGGTTTTAGATCTTTGTTAGAATACATACGTATTGAAAATATATTTGATTATGGTGATGGTAGCGGAATACAAAGGAATGGTGCTTCAACCGATTCATCTACGACCAGATATTCTTGGATTATCAACGCTCCACGCTGGAATGGACTTCGGTGGAACAGTACGGCAAGCGGTCATCACGCAGATATGCATCATATGGTCAGTGTTGGAAATAGTCGTGGGTATCGACTAAAGGGAGATTGGCATGATGTTCAACACGTGTTGGCAAATGATAGTAAAAGGACAGATATAAGCTTGCCTGATTATAAATATCAGGGAATTGACAAAAAAACCTCAGGAGCAGTAGGTAATGCAAATTCTAAAATAAAAAATTCTGCGGTTAGTATTGATTTTGAATGTATGGCTTTGGATTGTATGCCTGAAAAAGGAGCATTTAAAAGCCCTACTCAATTAGACTCCTCAGGGATTTATTACTTAAGAAAT
Source organism: Fidelibacterota bacterium (assembly GCA_029938045.1). Classification (GTDB taxonomy): domain Bacteria; phylum Fidelibacterota; class Marinisomatia; order Marinisomatales; family TCS55; genus TCS55. Next base: position 10,946 of record JAPYOT010000052.1, read on the forward strand.
ATCACAAGATTCAATAATAGACGACGAGGTATTGAATCTAATGAAAATGGCTCTCCTTATTACCAACTTGATGGTGAATTGGAAAATCCTTGGAATACAAATAAAGCATATTCTGATCAAAACCTATTAGATGAGCACGGGGTTGGTCCAATAAAAAACAAAATTCAAAATTATGATTTTAGACCCAAAAAAGGTTCGGCTCTTATTGATGGTGGCATTATCATTGAAGGTATAAATGATGGCACAGATAAAACCTTTAATCACCCACCTTACTTCTCAGGTCAAAACCGTAAATTTATTGGTGAGGCACCGGATATCGGCCCATATGAATATGGAGATTCGGTTTATTGGATCCCGGGCTATCGATATCCATATCCCAGTGTACCCATACCCAGCGATGGAGCAACAGACATCTCTTTGGAATATGGTATTGCTTTTAACTATCCATACAAAAAAGATTATACCAATGTAAGTGCTACGGTAACCATTTCAGGGCCAGGTGTAAATCGAACTAAAACATTTCAATACCCCAATAATGTGCTATTTGAGACTTTCGAACCTGGAGGCACCTATCATTGGAGCGTAACCGTCGACGGGGTATCAAGCCCCACATGGAACTTTACTGTGAAAGATCGCTCGTACCCATTAAATGATCTTTCTATAGATACGACAGTAATTGGCATTAAACTTAAACATCCAGATAGTTTAATGGTGGTATCAAATAATCGATTATCGTTCATGCGTTTTGATATACCTAATTCAATAAATAATAGTTATAAAATTGAACTTAATCTCATGCCTTATAAAAAATATTCTATGAGTGGAGGAATTGTACTTTATAAATATGATTATAAGGGCTGGAATGAATCATTTAATAGTAAGAATATTGGATTTGTTGACAAGAGCCTATTGACTCCAATTGATACAGTCTTTTCAATCACGGAAAGTCAGTTAATAAAGTTAGACTTAACTTCGTTGATTGAAAATAATGGTGAGTACTCTTTTGCACTTGGATCCTTGAATCCTGATGATAGCGTATCATTCTATAGTAGTGAGAAATTATTAGTCACCACTTATGGTAAATACAGGTGGAGAATTCCTTATATCCCTGACAAAAGTGCCTGGCCTAGTCTTACTTTTTCTAAAGACAGCCTGTCTATTGCGTATGATATACCACTGGAAAAAGAATGGAACCTGATCTCGGTACCCTTTACAGGAGTAAAAACCCGGCCTAAACAAATATTCCGTAGCTTAATTAGAAAAGGGCTGCTCGAATATGTTTCCAGTCCGAGCGGATATTTTAAGCCTGGGGATCCTTACTCTACATTGACC
>JAPYOT010000053.1 GCA_029938045.1 Fidelibacterota bacterium
TTTGTCCAACTTTCCAACCCGGCATTTTCGGCCATACATGGATTCGAATAAGTTTTATCATTGCAACCGCATACGGGGTCATAATTTCGTGGACAGGGATCATTTTTAATTTTACTTTCGTCTATACAAGATTCTTCCCGCATTTCTTCGCACCCGATAATAAGCAAAGTGAATATGATTAATTTAAACAGACATTTCATTTATTATTTGGCGGATTGATATCATGCCAATGACCATGTTCAGAAGACCACTCTTTTCCTTCTGGGACTGACCCTTTGGGTTGTGGAATATTTGTCGAAGTTGGTTCGGATAGAGGATTTGAGATCGGGGTAATATCATGCCAATGGCCGTGTTCTGTAGACCATATTTTTCCTTCTGGAGTTGGGCCTTCCGGCTGGGGAACATTCAAAGACCGCTGCACATCGGAAGGCATGGGAGGAATGGGAGTACGGCTGGGTTGAATATCATGATAATGTCCATGTTCTTCTGACCAGACTTTTCCCGGCGGCGCATTGGTGCCTTTGTCTGCATTCATTACATTGAGTATAAACCATATAACCACAATGGCTATACCGCCATAAATCGCCATTTTCTTCCATTGTTTGTCCTTATCCAAGGCGCCGTGGCAATCCTTAAACTTTTTTTCACTCCCGCAATGGCAGGGATCATTTCGTCCAATTTTCATTGTTGGTCCTCCTTATGAATATGAGCCAATTGCACATACTTATGGGCCCATTGTACATTTTTTTCAAATATATCTTGTGTTAACGTTTTTACAATTTTTCCCGGTACACCCACCACAAGTGACAATTCAGGTATAATCATATTTTCTTTTACCACGGCACCGGCGCCAATGACGGACCCTTTTCCCACGACAACACCGTTCATTATGATGGCTCCCATACCAATGAGAACGCCATCTTCTATGGTACAGCCGTGAATAATGGCGTTATGTCCTACCGTCACGTCGTCACCCACGATCACGCCCTGATCATTTTCTAAATGAATCACGCTATTATCCTGAATATTCGTCCGTTCACCAATCACAATTTGGTTTATATCTCCCCGGCAAACGGTATTGTACCAAATTGAACTGTCTGCTTTCAAAATCACGTCACCGATAACCTGGGCCCCCTTGGCCACAAAAGCGGAATCATGAATCTGGGGCTGTTGTATGGTTACATTGTCTCTTAATTCTGTTTTATCCATGGATTAATTTGATTCTCTTATAACGATATCTCAAAAAGAAAGTTTGACATACCCCTGAAATAACAAAAACGTTGATAGTCCAATAAATCCCCGGAAAGGTGGCTAATTTTGTGCCCAGCCATAAACCGAATAAGGCCATGGAGACATAAACCAAAACTGCTTCACTGATACCTCGCGTTTTGTGGTGATGAACCAGCATACCCCCATACCATGATTGATACACTTGATATCCAGGCATAAGGATAGCAAACATGACCGTTACCGAGGATAAATGGGTTAATTCAGGCGACAATCCTGATATGCGGCTAAACCATATTTCTCCCAAAGGTGTCAATGCTACCATTGCCATCATAGCCATGGTTACAATGGCAAGTATCCGGGCGAATCGCTGGAGTTGAATTTTTCCGGATGGTTTCCCGGCCATGGATACCACGACTTCGTTGAATGCAAACCCAAATCCCCGGGTTAAAAATATTAATCCATATACTACAGGCCAAGATGCCAGTGAAGCCAACGTGTCTGGCATCCGGCTCATCCCTGCAGCGCCGGCTGGGTGAATGAGTAATGTCATGAGAGGCGTCATGGCTAATGGCAAATAAAAATGGGTAAAAGATTTCAGTGTGATGGGTTTGGCATCACTTGATGGAGGTAAAGTTTTGTATAAAATGTTTTGAACAATAAAATGAGCGAAAATGGCTTCCATCGTTACCGAAATGGCTACCGCCACCGCACCCACCTTTGCACCGGACCAATCTGTATAGGTAATCCCAAAAAATAATACGGATACAAGTGTAATAAGTCGAATGACCGTACCCAAAGCAACTGACTGAGAATTTCCATATTTAATCATGACACCCTGATTCAGACGCCGCCAGGCAATCATAATCGTCCATGGTGTCATAATTTGGAGTCCAATTCTCCCCGGTTCATGTAGTGCCACTGGTACTTTTAACAATCCATTGGCCACCACATAAAATAGTGGCGTAAAAGCAATAAGCACATGGATTGCTGTCAGAACCAGGGACATGACCACCATGTATTTGAACAGTTTTCTATATGCTATTTTATCTGTCGCCAAAGCGGTACTGGCCGCCAATAACATTATAATGGGGCCTTCCACAGCCAAAGAAATGGGATAAATAAGGGAGCCCCATGCGGCCAGGTTGATTTCCGGCAAGGCCATTCTTGCTACAAAAGCCGTGAGCGTGGGCGATTCGATCCCCATGAGAAACCAGCTTCCGGCCAATGGGAGCCATAGCCGGAATATTTGATTTAAAGTTATATTCCCTTTTATGTTCAGAATAACACCAACGAAAAAATGGAAGACATTGAATAATTCCCTCTTTTATTAAGCGGGAAAATTAAACAGAAACATTATCCAATCTATTGATGAATCTGTTTCCCTGGGCGTCGGTTCTTTATATAACTTCTGCCAATAGATCCAGTAAGAACTAAAATACTCCCAATGAATGCCCATTCCCCTACAGCTTCTCCCACAAATAGAAATACCCACATTGGATTTAGAATGGGTTCAATCGCACCCAATAGAATGGCATCAATAGCGGGGACATATTTTAACGCTTTGGTGAATAAAATATAGGGGATGCCCAGTTGCACCACCCCCAATATCAGGATGATCCATCCATCCGTCAGCGTGATTAAGGGTATAGATGGAATTAAATAGGGGAGTGCAATTACAGTTGTCAATACATTCCCCAAAAATACAATTTCGAATGAGGAGGCCCCCTTTTCCTTCCGCACGATGACAATCACCAATGCCATGCATAAACCAGAGATCAATGCCATGATATTTCCCCAAAAACCCTGAAGCGTCAACTTATCTACAAAGAACAGACCTAAACCGATAAAAATGATTATCATGGCGAACCAATCCAATTTTGTCACCCTTTCCTTCAGAATATAATAGCCGAAAATCACTACATGGATTGGTGCCGTAAACTGAAGGAATATTGCATTGGCAGCTGTGGTTAATTTGGTGGAGGCTACAAATAAGAATACGGTTCCACTATAGGCAATCACCCCCATAATCATATATTTATTCCAGATGAATTTTGGCCGTCGGATATAAATGAATAAAACGATGGCAGCTATAAAGCTTCTGGCACCGCTCAGGGCGATGGGATGTAGATCCACCACTTTTATAAAAACACCGCCAAGACTCCACAAGATTGCAGCTATCACTAAAAGCAGGTGGGCCGTAGACGATTTCATCCGTTAATAATTTTGATTATTATTTTTCTTTTAGCGAAAGAGTAATGGTGAATTCAGCCACTGGTTCATCACCAAATTTATCCGGAACGGTAGCAATCACTTTCACAGGAAGGTTCACCCTTTCACCCGTTTTTATTGTTTCATTCACTGCCTGGGTAATTGCTTTTCCCTCTTTGCAAATAAAATGAACATTCCCTTCTGCACGCTTATAAAAGTCACTTTTTAAATCCTTAAAGATCAGAATCACATTCCGCTTCGATTCACGGATTCTAATCATGGCTGTAAACCCAGTGACCATATCAACCCCCACAACCATGGCGCCAATATACATGGAATTCACATGGTTACGGGTCCGCCGATCCAAAGGCATAAACAAATCCACGCCTTCTTCAGTTATATCATATATTTTGGGACGGCAATAATGGATCAGCCGGACTTTTGTCCATGAAAAATACCATAAGTAAAGGTTGTACTTTAATCGTTCAGACCATGTTAAAGCCATTATTAGTCGGCCTCTCTTTTTGCTCTTATTTTTTTATTTAATTCAATCACTTTTTCATTTCCCTCGCACCAGGGCGGCAGGTTTTCCCAATCGGGGATACCATCATCAATCAACGTTTTGCTGTTTGCTTTTCGTGGAAAACCTTTTGCCGGCAATGCACCCAAAATGAGACAAACCAATTCAGAATCGTCATGAGCCTTGACGGCCCGCTTGGCAATGGGATCCACCTTCACAATATCGCCTGGTGACAAATCAATATGCTCACCGTCAATGTATAAAAGTCCCTTCCCTGAAAGCACAACATACACCTCTTCCTGTGTTTCATGCTGGTGCATGAATGTATAGCCTCTTCCTGCAGGGATCCGGGCGAATCCCATGGCGACACCTTTCAAATCAAGGTCATCTCTCAAGAGATTTAACCATGGATTAAGGTTTTTAAAATCGTATGATTTTTTTGTGTAATTCATATGGATTCCTTTTTAATACATTATCAGAAATTATATTCGAAAAACATGGTAATAAAATTGCTAACTCCCAATGTGTGATAAAACAATTTTGTTAACTAATGAATCCAAATATCTTATTTACTTTTATATTTATCAATTTTATAATTCATTCAGATTTTACTGAGCTTGTATTTACTAATCCGACTTAAATAGTGCTTTGAGTACATACCCTGCGATGGCTGGATTTTTCCGGAGCCTTCGAATGGAGTAAGGATACCAAGCCGGCCCAAATGGAACAGCCACACGTAAGCGGTGCCCTGCCTCACGAATAGATTGCCGAAGCGATGGCGTTACACCATAAAGCATTTGAAATTCATACTGGGTTGGATTCAATCCTAAATCATCGATGGTTTGGAATGCATCCTTAACGAGCCATTCATCATGGGTGGCTATTCCCACATAACAGCCGGCGGTCAGTAACTCCTTCAATAAGGCACTATAGTTCTCCCGAACATTCTGGTAATCATTGTAAGCGATATTCCGCGGTTCAATATAAATACCCTTGCACAATCTCACATTCGCCTTCAATACATTAAGTTTTTGAATATCGGCCATGCTTCGCCTCATGCAGGCTTGAATAACGATACCTACATTTTCAAATTCACGCTGTGCTTTTTCAAAAATAGATAATGTATCATCCGTACACGATGAATCTTCCATATCAATGCGGACAAAATTATGGGTCTCTTCAGCCTTTTTTAGAATGGACTTTAAATTTGAATAACATAATTCTTTATCAATGGTCAATCCCAAATGTGTCAATTTAACGTGAATGTTGCTATCCAAATTTCGGGATTGAATTTCAGTTAATACTTCTATATAATCCACCCCTGCTTCTATCGCCTGATTTTGTTCATTTACAAATTCACCCAAAATACTGGTGGCCACACTGAACCCATTTAAATTTAAATCCTCCACAACACCCACCAATTCATCCAAAGTTTCCCCGGCGATATAAGGTTTGGCGATTTGCCTCACCAAGGGTTTTGGAACCAGGGGAAGTATTGCTTTTATTGTGGGATTGAATATATTCATCAGCGTTTCACCATTTTCCTATTCTGTGAATGTTGACCCAAAGTATTAAGATAATGGGTCTCGTTACATTCAAAATTTGGAATATATTCTACCATGGAACCAAGCTTGTTATTCTTTTTAATTACCACCATCCCCATGGTGGATATACTCATTTCTTTCAAGACCAATCAATATCCCAAAACGATGCCTAAAACAAAAATTGGCAGGAGCATTTTTGCATTGGTGGCGACAGGCGCATGGATTATTGCATTGATTTTTACGATTATAGATTACTTTTAATTCAATCAAACCAATATGTCTTGCTTAAACCACACTTGAATGCATATCGTCTAATTGTAATTTGAAGGAGGAATGCATGAAGTTAGGCAAATTGGCCACTTTTTTAATGGTCATAATCTCGTTTTTACCTGCTCAGCTTGAAAAAGTTGAACATAAACCAAATCCAACTAAAATGGTTGATTTTGGTGATCTTGCAGAAGGACCATATCAAAAGCTAGTTATCCGAAATGTAATGGTCATTCCAGGGCATGGTGGTCCAGCAAATGGTCCATTTGATATACTAGTAACAGGAAACGTCATCGCTAAAATTCAACGGCATGACCCAAAAAAGCCTGATAGAATGAAAGGTGATCGTATAATTGAAGGTGACAATTTATTTGTAATGCCTGGGATGTTAAATCTGCATTTGCATTTAAGAAATGAATCACTACCTTTAGATTATATTTTTTATCTTCAGTTAGCTACAGGTGTTACTTCTATCGGACCGGCCGAAGAGAAAAGGGTTCAGAAAATCCTGGAAGCGGAACGAAACAATGAGGTCATTTCACCGCGGCTCTTTCCCCTCTACGGCTGGGGAAGTAAAACTGATTTTGATGAAGAGTTTATAATGGATCCTGCTAATGCTGATAAAGTAGCAAAAAAAATGATCAAGAATGGTGTTAGACAGGTTTATATAAATAATCTTTGTTGGAACCCAACAATCTTTGGAGCAGCCGCAAAAGCAATTGAAAAAGCTGGTGGTATTACTGCGGTTCATATTCAACCATCATCTACATCGCAAGTAAATGCTTTAGATGCAGCCCGATTAGGTGTGAGCATGATTGTTCACCATTATGGATATGCAGAGTCAGCTTTGAATCGAGGAGTAATGAATTATCCAGTAGATTATAACATGTCTAATGAAAATATTCGATTTAGAGAAGCAGCTCAGGTTTGGATAGAAGCTGGGGATAATCCTGAAACTCGTCACAGATTATTAAATGATATAGCCGATTCATTGGTTTACTATGGTGTAACAATGCAACCAAATAGAGCAACTTATGAAGCAAATAGAGATATTGTTCGTGCACATAGTCTACCTTGGCATGAGAAATATACACACCAAGCACTTTGGGAAATGCACCTGCCCAACCCCCATGCCCATGCATCTTTCCAGTATAATTGGTCATCCCTTGATGAATATCGCTGGCATTACATGTATGATCTATGGGGTGATTTAATCTTTGAGTTCAATAAACGTGGTGGTCGTGTTGCCTACGGTACTGATGATAATTATCAATGGTCAACCGGAGGTTTTGGAAATATTCGTGAACTTCAACTTGTTCTTGAATCAGGAATGCATCCATTAGAAGTCCTGCAAAGTGCAACTCATAATAGCGCCCAAACTATCTTAGAGCCAAAGCTTGGTATGATTCAAAAAGGATATATAGCAGATATTCTAGTGGTTGATGGAAGTCCCGCAGAAAATTTCCGCTACCTCTATCCTTTTGGTGCAATCAATATGGATAAAGAAACAGAAGAGATGTATCGTACACAAGGAATTATTCATACAATCAAAGATGGTGTAGTCTTTGAAAATAAAAATCTGATGCGAGAAGTCGAACGTATTGTGAAAGAATCTAAAAAAGATGCTGGCCCAGACATTGTAACTGAGCCATTTAAATAATTGGTTTAATTAATAAGCCATAAACTAAAAACTGTCTCTAGCAAAATATTGAGGCAGTTTTTTTTTGAGGGATAAATGAAACATAAAATATTTTTATTAGTAATGTTCATCATTAATACAATTAATGCAGAAGTTACTTTTACGGCTGATGAATTCAAATCGAGACGTATGAAACTAGCAAAGGAGCTTGAAATCAATGCAATTGCAATCTTTCAAGGAGCCCCTTCAGAAACAGGTTATGTAAAGTTTCGGCAATATAATGAATTTTACTACCTTACTGGCATAGAGACCGCCCATGCTTATGTATTGATCAAAGGGGGTACAGGTGAAACTTCATTATATCTTCCTCATAAAAACCCTAGACGTGAAAGAAGCGAAGGACCACTGATGTCAAGTGAAGATATTGATGCGGTAAAAGAAATGAATGGAGTTGACAATGTTTACCCTACAGAAATGATGGGAGAGCACCTCTGGCGGATGCGCATGCGTTCCAAACCTACAGTCTATTTATACCATTCCCCACCGGAACGCCACGCCGAAAGTAGGGATCTTTTGCTTCGATATGAAGGAGATGTCCAAAATGATCCCTGGGACTTCACCCAGCCCCGGTATAAGGATTTCATTCACAACATATCTAAACAAATGACCGGATCGCCGATTAAAGATCTCACCCCAATCTTGGATAAACTCCGCTTAATAAAAAGTGAAGCCGAAATTGAAGTAATTAAAAAATCTACTGTGCTATCCTGTCTTGCGCTCATAGAAGCCATGCGATCCGCCAAGCCGGGGATGGTTGAATACGAACTGGACGGCATGGCCAAATACATTTATCACATCAATGGTGCCCAAGGGGACGCCTATTATTCCCTCATCGCAAACGGGCCCAATGCCTATATGCCCCACTACCATGAAAAAATGGACAAGTTGAAAGATGGGGACCTCATGCTCATGGACTATTCACCGGACTTTCAATATTACATGAGTGACATCACCCGGATGATTCCTGTTAATGGTAAATTCTCAGAAGAACAGGCACAGCTTTATAATTTTTATGTGAAATGCTACCGGGCTATCCTAGATAACATCCGCCCTTACGTGGCTCCGGTACAAGTGCGAAAAGAGGCGGCTGAGGAAATGGCGCGCATCTTGGCCAAGGCCAAATTCAACCAGGCCCACCATCGAAAAGCGGCTGAGAATTTTGTGAACGATTATGCCCGTTCATCCAAGCGGCAATATGCCAGTTTAGGCCACGGCGTTGGCATGGCCACCCATGATGTAGGCGACCATTCTAAAATGCTCCTGCCCGGAATGGTTTTCACCATCGAGCCTGCACTACGCGTACCGGAAGATAATATCTATATTCGGCTTGAAGACCTTATTGTTATCACCGAAACAGGCGCAGAAATCGTATCTGATTTTGTCCCTATGGATATCAAAGGTATTGAAAAAATCATGCGGGAAAGAGGCATGCTGGATCGATTCAAACCACTCACTGAAAAAGATTATAACAAATACTTAAATAAATGAACCGAAAGCAAACCCTTTCCTTTTTCCAGATCATCCTCCCCGTCCTCTTCCTGGGAGTGTTGATCCTTTACGGTATGGTGATCCGTCCTAAGTTTTTGGGTCAACCGGGATTTCCATTAGAGATTGTTTTTTTACTGGCTGCAGTCTTCGCCATTGGCGAATTAATGATCATCGGCTTTAAATGGAATGATATACAACACGCTTTTATTCAAAAGCTCGCCCGGGGGTTTCCCGCCCTCCTTATCCTATTTGCCATTGGCATCATTATCGGCACATGGATAATCAGCGGCACCATTCCCATGCTCATTTATTTTGGGGTTCAATCCATCAACCCAACCTATATCTATGTATTGGCATTTCTAATTCCCATTATTTTTTCCACTTTGACCGGCACATCCTGGGGATCCATTGGCACCATCGGTGTAGTTATAATCGGTATCGCATCTGTTATTGGTGCCAACTTAGGCATCACCGCAGGAGCCATTGTGGGCGGCGCCTTCTTCGGGGATAAACTATCTCCCTTATCTGATACAACCAATATTGCAGCCATGGCAACGGAAGTAGATCTTTATGACCATATTAGATCTATGATGTTTACGACCCTCCCCTCCGCACTCATTGCCTTGGTTATTTATTTTATCCTGGGATTCACCCACCCACCGACAGGATCTGAAATTGATCCAAGACAAATTGAACCTACTTTAAATGCTGTGGCATCCATGTTTAATTTCAATGTTTTTCTACTCATACCGCCCATCATTGTTTTATATGGTTCCATCCGAAAAATGGCCCCCTTACCCACATTACTTACATCCTCCTTATCCGCCGCAGTGCTTGCTCTGATATTTCAACCCTACTCAATGGGAGATATTATGATAGCTCTCCATACAGGTTTTAATGTTGATATGGCTTATTGGGTTATAGGAATGCCCGAAAGTATTGGCACTTTATTCACACGAGGTGGACTGTATGAATTGATTGAAGCCATTATTTTTACTTTCATGGTATTCATTTTCATCGGTACCATTGATCTCATTGATGCCATGCCCACTATTGTGAATCGAGTCTTCGGGGAAATTAAATCAAAGGCATCCACCATTATTTCTTCCCTTTTTGCCACTGCTTTTGCCAATGGCATTACGTCCAATCAATCTGCAGCCAGTTTTATTGTGGGGGATGCATTTGTTAAACGATACGATAAGGCCGGAATTTCACGGAAGGTGCTTTCCAGATCCATTGAGGATTATGGCACCATGCTTGAGAGTTTAGTCCCCTGGCATGCCACGGTTATTTTCCTTACCACAACTCTGGGTGTATCCTATGGTGAATACTGGTATTGGCAGATATTATCTCTGGTTAATTTAATTGTGGCACCGACACTGGCGTTACTGGGGAAAGGGTGTTTTTATGAGGAGGATTAATTTGGGGGTTTTCAACTCACCCCATTGCAAAATAATTATAATGTAATCTAAATCAAATTCTTCAATACATCAATCAATCGATCTACGTCCGCTTCTGAATTATACCCCTGAATTGAAATCCTAAATGCGGATTGTCCATTGGCCGCCATGGTAGGAATTTCAATTTTATAATCATCATATAGGGTATTTTTAAATGCATCTACATCCGCCATAGGAAATAAGATGGTGGCCATTTGTCCCAGCCAATCGTCGGGGCAAAGCTTAGGTAATCCGGTCAAATTCGTAATGGTATCCCGAAAATCTTTTATCCTTTTTTTGCAGGATTGTCGTACCGTGTTCCAATCATAGTCTTTCTGAAATTGAATAGCTTCTGGTATGGTAAAAAAGGCACTCATATCCCTTGTCCCCTGCCATTGAAATATATTAATAAATCGGCTGGGGCTATGCAACTGAGTGGATGCTTTAAATTCGGGTATTTCTTCTCCCCACCCCCAACTTTTCACCAATGGTTGGATGCCATCCTGATGGTTCTGTTTTACATAAAGGAATGAAACACCCTTTGGGCAGCAGAGCCATTTATGGAGCGCACCTGTATAATAGTCCGGGTCTAATTCTTTAATATCTAATGAAATATGGCCAGGCACATGGGCTCCATCAATAATGGTTTGAATGCCTCTTTTTTTGGCCTCTGCCACAATTTCTGGAATGGGGAGTATCATCCCAGTGGCACTGGTGATTTGGCTAATGAAAATATACCGAGTCCGCTCTGTCGCATAAGACCAAAATTCATTGAGAAACATTTCTTTATTTTTCACAGGAAAGGTGAGTTGTGCGTGAATATATTGATACCCTTTTTGATTCGCATCATATGTCCACATACGGTCGCAGGACCCATATTCTAAATTGGTGGTGAGAACCTCATCACCTGATTGAAGATTGGTATTATGAATAACACTGGCTACCGCATGGGTGGGATTGGGAACATAGACCACATCATCTTTATCGCAGTGAACATAAGACGCCAATGCCGTTCTTGATCTTTCCAAAAGATCATAAACCTCGTCCTTCATAAATTGGATAGGTTGATGTTCTAATGTTTGTTGGTATGACTGATATGCCTCAAAAACTGGTTTTGGACACGCACCATAAGAGCCATGATTTAAAAATGTAATTTCCGGATCAAGTTGGAATAAGGGCCGGAGCGATTGGGGGTCGTTTTTCATGGCGGTGAAAATAGGGTAATTGGTATAAACAAAAAAGCCCCGTCTATCTACGTTTCACTACGATAGATAAATCGGGGCTTTTTTATATTATTTGATGATGATGTTTATTTTACCATTGTCATTACTTCATTAGTTCTAACATATGTATGTTCTTCAAGTACCTTTCCAACATTCTTCTCTAAGCTACCTTTACCATACTTTTTTTCATAATCAGCCCTAAATCCATCAGGTAAGCCTAACCCCAAAGTTTGATCAAATCTCGACCAACTTTTAAATGGATACACAAGCATTAGGTCAGCTTGACCTTCATTCGGAAATTTATTAATATAAACTCGTCTAGCTATTTTAGCTTTGTTTTCCCTTAGCACTTTGGTTATTGATCCGACTGCCTCTTTAACAGCCTCTAAATGACCAACACCATCTTTAATATGAAACTGTTTCATCAAAATATTTTCACCTACAGTCTCATTTTCAGGATTGTAAGTTAATTCTTCATCTCTTATCATGTAAACTATATTGGTCTCATCAGCATACGGGCTTACATTTCTTTCCCAATCCTTTACATGGTCATCAGGTAGAGACTGATCCATATCTGAGAACTTTGTTGG
>JAPYOT010000054.1 GCA_029938045.1 Fidelibacterota bacterium
GCTGGTGTGGCAGGTGAATATCCTGACAGGAATTTTATCTCTATTAACGGCATTTTTATATATCATGGTTTATACACCATTAAAAAGAATTACCTGGTTAAATACATCCATTGGATCTATCCCTGGTGCATTACCCATCATTGGTGGCTGGACCGCTGCCACAGGAGAAATTGGTACCATGGCTTGGATCCTGTTTGGCATTATGTATCTTTGGCAGCACCCTCATTTTTATGCCATTGCCTGGATGTGCAAAGATGATTACGCCCGAGCGGATTTCAAAATGCTTCCCGTCATCGAACCAGACGGTTCACGGACCATGCGCCAGATATTCTGGCATCTATTGCTCATGATACCCATTTCGCTTTTACCTGTGGTGGAAGGATCTCTGGGCATGATCTACCTAGTGGGTGTAACCATCATTTCGTGTGCCTTTTTTCTATCTGCGATCCCTTTGGCTAAAGACAAATCTAGAAAAAGCGCATTATTTTTATTAAAAGCATCGGTATTTTACCTGCCGGCGTTACTCATCATTATCATTATAGATTTAGGAGTCTAATTATGTCTCAAAAGACGCGGTTTATTATTTATGGCATTGTGGCTGTAATTCTTACGGCAACCTATTTTATAAAAGAATCCAAAACCACAATCAGACTACCGGTCATTGGAAAAATCCCGGCATTTAGTTTCATCGATAGTCATGGTGATGAAATCAATCGAAGGAATTTGGACGGCAAAGTTTGGGTGGCTGATTTTATTTTTACCACCTGTACTATGGCCTGTCCCGTCATGACAGGAAACATGAATATTATACATAAAGAATTTCGGAATAATAATAATGTAAGAATTGTTTCTATCTCAGTTTACCCCGAATATGATACGCCGGAAGTACTATCAGAATTCGCCTCCCGTTATAACGCCAATACAGATCGATGGCATTTTTTGACAGGTCCGGAAGAAGATGTTAAAAAATTGATAAAAAATGGTTTTAAAATGGGTGACTATGAGGATATTATTTTTCACAGCGAACGGTTTGCACTGGTAGATAAAAAAGGACAAATCCGGGGATATTATAGTGGTATGCAGACAGATGATATGAAGAATCTTAAAAAAGATATCAACATATTATTGGCGGAAAAATAATGGTGAACCAGGATAGCTTCTGGCTTCGAATCATTTATATTGTTTCTGTAATAATTACAGCCGCCGTCGCTTTCTTAATTTTGGGCCCAAGGCCTGAGGGAATAGGGGAATCTTTAGATGTATCAAAACTTCCTTTATTCAATGCCATACTCAATGTGATTACAACGATATTATTGATTTATGGCTATACCTTAATTCGGCAGAAAAAACGGCAGCAGCATAAAACTATAATGCTGACCGCTTTCGGTACTTCTAGTACCTTTTTGGTCAGTTATGTGATATACCATTGGTTCAAGGCAGGGCCTAAACAATATACAGGTGATTTTACGGAAATTTATTATTTTATTCTTATCACCCATATCATTCTAGCAGTAATAATCATACCCCTTGCTCTCATAACCCTTTATCGTGGGTGGACGGATAACATTGGCAAACACCGAAAGATTGCCAGAATTACATTGCCTATATGGCTTTATGTTTCTGTTACGGGTGTGGTTATTTACAGAATGCTTTATTAAAGTTTCTTCACCAAACCGCCGAACTTTTGATTGATTTCAAACCCCAATCGATAAAAAAGGCCGGACTGAAAAAACCCCACTCTTAAATATTCAAAATTTTTCAATCGTAATCGATTAAAAAGTTCTTCTGTTAGTCGAATACTTAAGTGATTATTTTGATAGTGTGGGGCAATGACAATCTTTTCCAAATGGGCGATTTTTTGATCTGTTTTCTTCCAGAATAAGCCACCAACTAATGCGCCCTTTTTGTCGTAAACGAGCAGAAACTCGTGGTGCATTTCAAATTGTACTTCAAGTTTAGCTTCCAATAACAGACGATGAAATCTTGCCACTTCTTTCGGGTGATTTGGTGGACGAATTTTAAAGGATTGACCTGACTTTCCTTCAATGATTACGGCTAAATCCAATTGACCCGTTGACCCTACATCTCGTGAAATAAGTTCTGCATAATCTGCCGCATCCACATGTTCAAAGACGAGGCGTGTTAAGAAATATTTTTCTGGATCCGTCAAATCTATTTCATCGTGAATTGTATGGAGGTAAGATTCAAGATTTTCTTCTGAGATGGATCCCGAACGCATTTGTACCATGAGATCTGTTAGTCGATTCAATAAATCTGGATTTGCATCCTTGAAGGCTGTCATTAGGAAAAATCGAATCCGCGTTTCGGGATATTGCTCAATAAGAGACTGAAGTTTGTAATCCTTGTATAAATCCTGGATAATGATACCTCGGGCTTTGTGTGTCGCCCCCGGGTTGAGATCCAGCCAACGCTGATATCGCAAAGAAGCAAAAACAACCAGTTTCCTCAGTAAGCCGGTTGAGTTGACTTCGTCTAAGAATTGTTTTACACGTTTTGGAGAATGATTGTCTTTCTTTTTTATGGTATTGAGGATTTTTGATCCTGTTTTTATTCCAAAAACCTCTAACACAGCTGTATATAGTATTTCCCAATCAGCCATTTTTTTCAAGCCGGGGAATACGGCTTCAGTTTTTAAGATAAAATGTTCATAAAAAGACGAAAAGACATCTTCAATATTATTAGTCTTTTTACGTCCAGAGATTGATACAAGTCTTGTGCCCGTATAATAATCAAATTCCGGAATAATAACATTTTTCGGGGATGCATTTTTAATGATACGCGTACATCCGGTACGTTTCCAGAAATCCAAATAAGCCGTGGCCCCGTTCCAAATAAAGTGTAGCCATCGCATTTGCCATCGATCGATATACTTTCCAGAAGAAATTTCTTTTTCGTTACGATTAAGATACTGTAAAACAGTCTCGCCCAAAATATATTCTTCAGTATAAACCTGATGATCAGGCCAGAAAGATCCGAATTCTTCCACTAATTGTTTGTCTTTGATGGAGGCTCCCATGGAAATGAGCCAATTCGTTTCTTGGGTAAATTTTCCCTGGTCTAAGGTATCATTAATGTTGATGACGAAATTAAATGCTTGTCTATCTTTTAACTGAACCAAAATCCTTATCACATTTTTCCCATGTTCCTTTCCGAGAAAAGAAATCCATACACCCTCAGGTGCGATTTCATTTAATTGTATTTGGCGACCTTTAGAAAAAATGAAAGTGGATTCACAAATCAATGTCGAGTTAATGATAACGTGTTCAATTTTATTCTTTAATTTATTTGATACATTTTCATCAAATTGAAGAATATTTTGCCAGTTAAATGCTTTGGCTGATGAATGTGATTGGATCCACTCGCGAAATCCATTCTCTAACTTGGATCGATTTTCTCGAGCCAATTTTGCCAGCGATTCTTTTTGGGAGACCAATATCCAAAGGGTTAATTCCCCTCGTGATTTCGTAAAATATTTTGGATGAGCAATGCCTAAATTCGTGATCAAATTGATTAACATTTCACCGACTTTTTCATCTTTTATCCGTATTTTTTTTGAATGTCTAAACTCAGTCAATAATTCTAATATAGATTGAAAATGGTTTTCCTGTATCAGGCCCGGATCCAAAGTGGTTAAGGAATCACATTGATTTGCAAGAATGGATTTCCGATATAAGTTAATAAACATTTCTCCCGAAAGATGAGGCATAAGCATTTCAAAAGATTTTATCCAAATGCCGGAATCAGGGTGGACTTGAAGCCGTAATAACTGGTCCTGGATTATGGATTGATATTTTGGGGAATCCAATTTTTGTTTAAAATAGTTCAATGCAGATTTAACGTGTTGACGGTCCTTCTGTAAAAGGTTGTGTACAGCCAAATGAAGGGTAGATAAGGATAAATTTCCCTCTGGATATTTGGGCGCATCTTTTAGTGAATATTTGAATGTCTGATAAGGAAGTCGCGTGTGATTTACCGAAAGGGTATGGTATGGTTCAAAAGAAATCACCCGAAATGCAACTTCTCCCACAAAGTCTACTAATGACTTATTTCCCAACCATAAACCGGGATCTCTGAGGAGTTTTTCAACATTGAATGTGGTGCCATTTATATGGTAAACATAATCTCCAATTATTAATGCTGATTTGGTCCATTTAAGCGGTAAGCCTTCTTCTAATTCATATTCGCGGATTGTTTTTCCATCCCAACGAATATCTCCCCGGGTCAGGCGTTTTTCCCGTAGGAGCCAATTGGGAATTTGAATTTCATAATCCCCTTGGATTAAACTGATGTAATTCTTTTCATACATGGGATGAATAATATCCGCAAAATGCTTTAACACATTTTTTCGTTTAAAGGTATTCTTTAACGTGAGTTCATTATTGTCGTGATCGAAGTCCCTGGGTATGATGGCATAATTCACGATTCGCTCATAGGGAGGTAAAAATGTATTTACAGAAAAAACCAAAGAACTAAAATAGATTCGAACCTCTTCAGAAGACATTGTATTTTGATCTACTGCATCATTTTCCGGTTCCGGATACAGGAGAATTGTATTGAATTCTTTTCCATCACCCACTAAAAAGACGGATCGGATTGCTTCAAAATCCTGGAATAGGTTTTCTATTTTTTGTGGTGAAATGGTTTGGCCGCGGCTGTTTTTGTAAATTTCTTTTTTACGATCAATAATAAAGTAATGACCCTTTTTATATTGGAAAATATCGCCGGTATGAAACCATCCATCCGTATATGATCCTTTTATTTCATTCTTATAATAACCAGGAGAAACATAGGGGCCTTGCATAAGTAATTCATTATCCTCTGCCAATTTCAGATCAATCCCAGGTAGAGATTTCCCAACGGAGTTTGGCACATAATCCTCTGGGGGTGTCATGGTTATTCCACCAGTCCCTTCAGTCATGCCATAACCGCTTAATAAAGTGATATCATTTTCGTGGAAAAATTTAAATATATCAGGGTCGAGAAATCCTGCGGCTGAAAGTCCCCATTTTAAGTTTCCACCTGTAATTGTACGGGACACTTTTTGAATAGCTTTTTCTTCCGATTTTTCAATGGGGATAGATGCAGCCACATGCTCCTGAATTTGAATCCATCGTTTGGGGATTGATATAAATACAGATGGTTTTGACACTTTCAAATCATGAAGTAAATTTTTAAAAGATGTAGACTGGGTGAATGTATAAGTGGCGCCCCAGAAGATAGATCCCATCATTTCAAACCATCGGCCAAAAGTGTGGTAGAGTGGGAGATAACAAAGGAATGAGTCGTTTGAGCCAATCTCAGGAAGAGCCAATGCTCGTGCAAACCGTTTTGTAATGATATTTTCCTGATTAAAAATAATGCCTTTCGGATTATCCGTGGTGCCAGATGTATACATGACTGTAGTCAAGGATTGTAGGTTTTTAGTTGGTGGATTCATGATTATGGATTGGCGGCATTTCGCGAGAAATCCATTCCATTCCTCCTTGTTATCAATTTGGACGGCATTGAATTCAGAAGGACTGCGTTTTGCATCCTTTAGTGACTCTCGGGCCCTGTCACTTCCTATAAACAAATGCGTTATTTCAGCATGATCCAACACATAATCCAAGTGGCCCGAGGATAAATTCATGGGGATTGGAACGATTCGAATATGATAAGCGAGGCAAGCCAAATCAAGTATAATGCCATTGAGATGATTTGGTGTTAGGATTCCGATGGTGTCATCTTTTCCCAAATTTGATTGAAAATATGAACCAATGGATTGGACTAATTTCCAAACATCATTATAAGATGTAGATGCAATATTATTAGCTGAAATGGTCTGAAATAATGGTTTATCTCCAAATCGTTCCGCGCGCTGTTTAAGCAAAGCATATACATTAAAATTTGATTGAAGAATGAGTTGATGAAGGAGGCTAAACCACTCATCAACTTTTTCTTCTTTATAAATCAACTTATTGACTATCGGGGAATGTCCTACCTCTAGAAACCGATGAATAGTTTTTTTGTCGCTGGAATCCAGTGTTGTTTGTCCTGTTTCAAACAGTTCATTAACATTGAGTTTTCCTATGGAGGTATAATCAACCAATTTATGGTTATCAGTCATCCATAAAATTAGAGAATTCATTAAATAAATCCCTCATCTATATAGTTGTTCAATGTTGTGAATTTCTGTAAGTTTTCACTCTTTACTAAACAACAAAGTTTCATGGCAAAACATCCCCAATACTCAATGACGACAGTATCCAAGTATCTAGCCGAAGCGCCCGATGCTGTGAATGCCTATATTACTGATTTAGAAAAGCAAATCAGTAATTTAGCGAGCATCGGTTTGGCCCTGTCCAAAGAGAAGGATATGAACAAACTTCTGGAGATGATTCTTCTGGAGGCCAAACGGATTGCCAATTCGGACGGTGGAACCTTATACATGATGACCGATGATAACTGTTTACGATTTGAAATCTTAATGACGGATTCACTGGATTTTCATATGGGGGGTACATCCGGAAAAGAAATTCCATTTTATCCAGTGAAATTATACACAGATGACGGGGAGCCCAATAATTCCATGATAGCAGCATATGTTGGACTGACGGGCGAAACAGTGAATATTAAAGATGCCTACAAGGCGAAAGGGTTTGATTTTTCCGGAACGAAAATGTTTGACGAAAAAACCGGATACCATTCTCAATCATTTTTAACAGTACCCCTTAAAAATCATGAAGATGAAATAATTGGTGTGCTTCAGCTTTTGAACGCCCAGAAACCCAAATCAAATACAATTATTTCTTTTAAATCTGATATTCAAACAATGGTGGAAGCATTAGCCAGTCAGGCAGCGGTGGCTATCACCAATAAAAATCTGATTAAGGATTTAGAAAATTTGTTTGAATCCTTTATAAAACTTATTGCATCTGCCATCGATGCTAAATCTCCCTATACAGGCGGCCACTGTGCTCGGGTTCCGGAGATTACGATGCTATTGGCAAATGCAGTGCAAGAAACGAAAGATGGCCCTTTTGCCGATATAGCCTTTACTGAAAAGGAATTGTATGAGTTGAAAATTGCTGCGTGGCTACATGATTGTGGTAAAGTAGCGACACCGGAATTCGTCGTGGACAAAAGCACCAAACTGGAGACGATTTATGACCGTGTCCATGAGGTAGAAACACGGTTTGGTGTCATAAAACGAGATGCAGAAATCAAACGATTAAAAAAAGAACTCAAGATTGAACGGAATGAATCGCTTTCATTGAAAGAAAAATCGGAAAAGATAAAGGCTTTACAAATAGAATATCGGAAAACAGCTCGAATCTTGAAAAGTGATTTGGAATTTGTACAAGAATCCAATGTGGGTGGTGAATTTATGTCTGGAGATAAAAAGGATCGTGTGTATCAAATTGCGAATTACCGTTGGAAACCCAATGGAAAAATGGAAAATTTTCTATCGGAAGACGAAATATATAATTTAACGATTCCAAGAGGAACCTTGACGCCGGAAGAACGAAAAGTGATTAATGACCATATTGTAGTCACCATCAATATGTTGGAAGAATTACCTTATCCAAAACATTTAAAAAATGTACCTGAGTTTGCTGGCGGTCACCACGAAAAACTGGATGGAACTGGTTATCCAAAAGGATTAATAAAAGATGAAATGACCGTACAGGCACGGATAATGGCGATTGCAGATATTTTTGAAGCATTGACCGCAAGAGATCGTCCTTATAAAAAAGGAAAAACATTGAGTCAGGCAATGCGCATTTTGGGATTTATGAAAAATGATGCCCATATAGATGTGGACCTATTTGATATATTTGTGAAAGAAAAAATATACCTTAAATACGCGGAAGAATATCTGGATCCAGAACAGATTGATGAAGTCCAAATGTAGTATTTGGACTTGAACCAATTGAATTAATCAAAATTATATGACATTTGAAATTGCATTTGTCCTGGCCATCATTGGCTTGGCTTTTATCCTGTTTGTTACAGAAACTTTCAGTTTGGACATCACCGCTTTACTCATTTTGAGTATCCTGTTTGGGTTTGGTTTTTTAACACCAGAAGAAGCCATATCCGGATTATCCAACCCCGCGGTCATTACAATCGCACTTTTGTTTACACTGAGCCACGCGTTACAGAAAACGCATATCCTTGAATATTTGGTTGTGAAAATCAATAAACTTGCATCCATATCTCAGTCATTAGGGTTGGCAGTTTATTTGCTCACTATAGCAATAGCCAGCGCTTTGGTGAATAATACAGCCATTGTGGCCATATTCATGCCCGTTACGATGCGGTTGGCACACCAATATCATATGAGTCCTTCAAAAGTATTAATTCCATTGAGCTATGCAGCCATTCTGGGTGGTTCGTTGACTTTGGTTGGTACGTCAACAAACTTATTAGTGAATTCAATTTATTTAGATAATGGTGGTACTGTTTCTTTAGGAATGTTTGAATTTGCAAAATATGGTTCTATTAGTCTTTTCGTTGGATTGATATATATTTTATGGATTGCACCTCGTCTTCTTCCATCACGGACCGTAACATCCAGTTTGACTCAGAGTTATCATTTGGCAGGATATTTAACGGAGATTAAAATAACGGCAGATTCGCCGTTGGTTGGCTCAACGTGTAAAGATCGTCAAATTAACCAAAATTACGATGTGATGATTTTAGATATTCAACGAGGTGGTCATTTGATTTCCCAAAACATTGGTCGCCAGATTTTAAAAGAAGGAGATATCCTTTTTGTGAAAGGATCTGTTGAAAGTTTTTTAAGAATAAAGGAAATCGAAAAGGTCACCCTTCTTACGGATGAAAAATTGACTCAGAAAGAACTGGAACAGAAAGACAATATATTAATGGAATGTATGGTTTCTGAAAAATCAGATTTGGTGGGTCAATCATTAATGGAATCTAATTTTCGTCGTCGATTTGGCTCTTTCATTTTGGCTATTCGCAGGGAAGGATCCATTATCAGAAAAAAAATTGCTCATGTAGTGTTAAAATCATACGACACACTCTTAGTGTATGGAACACGGGAAAAACTCAATGAACTTGCGGAAGGAGGGAAATTCATTTTATTGGGAGAATTGGATCAAAAACTTAAAAAAGCGCGTTTTTGGTGGATGAGTATTATAGTGTTGGCTCTTGCGGTTCAATTGGCGGCCCTTGGAATTTTTCCCATTTTGAAAGGGGCATTAATTGGGACTGTTATCTTGTTAGTCTTACGGGTTATTACGGCCAATGAAGTCTATCAATCCATTAATTGGCAAGTAATCATATTGATTGCTGCACTTATTCCCCTTGGTTTGGTGATACAATCAACGGGCACTGCCGCTTGGATTGGCTCATCTATTTCAACGATTGTTTTATCCTCATCACTTGAGTGGCAGCCTTATGTATTGTTAGCGCTTATTTATTTTATCACTATGGTGTTGACAGAAATGTCTTCCAATGCGGCCACAGCCATTATCATGACGCCCATCGTTATGGTGGTTACAGCCCAATTAGGAATGGATGCGCGCCCATTTATTTTTGCTGTTTGTTTTGCCGCCTCTGCATCATTTATTACACCGGTTGGATATCAGACCAACCTCATGGTCTATGGTCCCGGTGGATATAAATTTTCTGATTATATCAAGGTTGGGTTGCCTTTAGCATTAACCCTTTTTGCGATGGCTATTATTTTTATTCCGATTTTTTGGCCATTTTAAAATAAGTGTGTAACCAAAATTCTTTATTTGCATCTAATATCTAATAAAGAAAAGGAATACACATTGAAAATAACATTTATTGTCGGAATCATTGTCGTCTTCTTATTCACAATAAAAAATTGGAAAATGAATCCATCCATGAATCAAATTGACGGGAGTGACATCATAACAGTTGGCGTTTTAAAAAACGACTAAAAAATGAAATACCAATCATGATTGATGTAAGGACCCTAGACGAATTTGTTGGGAAATTAGGACATATTAAAGGGTCTTTTCTTATTCCTCTGAATGAGTTGCCACAACGGTTACAAGAATTAGAAAAATATAAAAATGAAGAAATTATTATGGTTTGTCGATCGGGAAATAGATCTGGACAAGCCACAGTATTTTTAAACAATAATGGTTTTAATGCACGTAATATGGTTGGAGGAATGATTAAATGGAATATGACAAAATAAAATTATTATTTTCCAAAACAATAGTAAGAATATTTTCTGGTGTTATTTTGGGGAGTAGTTTAGGGTATGCCTATTATTATTTTATTGGATGTAATTCGGGTACATGCCCCATCACATCAAATCCAATGAATAGTATGGCTTATGGTTCCTTAATGGCTATTACACTGTTTTGGCCGGTAAAAAATAAAGAGGGAAAGTCATGAATTATGGATATGAGCGACGCATTAAAATGAGTATGGGTGAGGCTGAAGCAAGTGTAAGAGAAACATTAAAAGAACAAGGGTTCGGCGTTTTGACAGAAATAGATGTGAAGGCGACGTTAAAAGCAAAATTAGATGTTGATTTTAAACCGTATAAAATTTTAGGTGCATGCAACCCAAAATTTGCTCATCAGGCCTTAAATGAAGAATTGGGAATTGGATTACTTCTGCCTTGTAATGTTGTTCTTTGGGATAATGAGGATGGCACTGTGACTCTTTCAGCCATTGATGCCAAAAAAATGTTATCTGTTACTGGACGAGATGATTTGGAAGAATTGTCCTCTCAAGTTAATGGTCTACTTCATGCTGCTATTGACGCCATATGATTGAAGAAATATTACAATTCGCACTTATTATTGGTGCATGGTGGGTGATCGAATTATTTTGCCAAAATTAGGCGTGCAAACATGAGTGAGCCCGCATCCTCAGGCTGAGGATATAAAAGTTGAAGAAGCGGAGAAGTAAATAATGCCAATGTTTGATTATTCATGCGGAAAATGTGGTTCTCATTTTGAAGAACTTATCATGTCAAATGCAACCCCAGACAAAGGCATTCAATGTCCGGATTGTAAAGCGTTCCAATCTATTCGGAAGTTATCCGCCCCTGCTGTTTCTGTGGGGTCTTCCTATCGTACATCACCAACCTCACCTGGATGTGGCGCACCTGCTGGCTCTGGGTTTGGATGAGCCAATTAAATCTGTAGTTTACGGAATGTAAAAGAGAGAATTATCAAAAAGATATTTATATTTATGCTTGTCCCATTTTTGGTTTCGTGTACCAATAAAATCCAAAATGAAATTAAAGTTTACGGTGCATTATCTAAGATTATGCATGAAGGTGCCCGAGATGGTGTCGTGGCGTTATCTGATGTGATTACTGAGGATCATGTTTATGGTTTGGGTGCGATGGAAAACCTGGATGGTGAGATTTTAATTATGGATAGCAACCTATTGATTAATCGGGCAAAAGTGGGAGAAAAACCCACCCACCAAACAGAGGCAACATTTGAGACTAAAGCATTGTTGTTAGTCACTACTCAGATAAAATCTTGGAAAAATGTTACCATGAAATCGAATGCAAGTTATAATTCAATCGATGCTGAAATTAAGCGGGAAGCGGGTATAGCCGGCATCAATATCGATAAACCATTTCCATTTATTATTGAAGGAAATTTCAACAAATTGGCATGGCATATTATATCTCCTCAAGACAAAGATGGCAGTCATGATGATCATTTGGCAAAATCCTGGAAAAGGGACGATTCAAATATTAGTGGAAAAGTAATGGGATTCTATTCAGAAAATCATCAAGCAATATTTACCCATCACACACGGTTCACTCATTTGCATATTTGGTTTGAGTCTGAAGGGATTTCGGGTCATGTGGATGACTTAGTCATAACGGAACCATGGACTATTTACTTCCCTGAAAATTAAATATAAATTTATCTTTCGCGCATTAAACTCCTCTAAATTCGGCGCCTATGAAACTGCCACAAAATAAGATTTCCCGTTTAGATGGCTTTATAGATAATCCTTCTAAAGCATTATGGACTTTGGC
>JAPYOT010000055.1 GCA_029938045.1 Fidelibacterota bacterium
TACTCCTGGAAAAGATTATAACAGCGTTAATTATAAATGGTTTGAGAACAAATATAAATCATTTATGTACATAGATCGCATTGTAATTGCCCCTCCATTCCAGGGGAATGGATTTGGCCGTGTATTTTATGATAATCTATCTGATTTCTCATCAGAGAAAGCACCAAGAATTACCTGCGAAGTAAACATTCGCCCCAAGAATGAAGGATCGATTCTTTTTCATAAAAAATATGGGTTCGCTCAAGTGGGAACGCAAGAGACCGAAGGTGGGAAAAAAGAAGTTTCCCTCATGGCAATTGATATATCTATCAATTAATTAAGGCCTGTAGCGCTTTTGTGCTTTCAATAGATATAAATCAGCTTTTTCTGTTTTACCATCTTGAGCCAATGAGACTATTCGAAGGGATTCCAATAAGGGAATAGCTGTGTTATCGTAGTTCGAATAAAAAGCATCCATCGCTTTTGCAATAAGGTCCACCTGATATCCTACATCCTTTGAGCGGTGTTCATCGAGAATCTCATAAAACCGTTCTATATAATAAGGCTCCACCCAATTTACATCCTGATTGTATTGTTTTTTCACTTCTTGTTTATGATGAAACTTCAGCTTCGCGCCTGCAGCATATACGCCGTTTATAAATGCTACTTTTTCTTTGATTTCCAATGATTCCCAATAAGTGGCGGGGGTACGGTTTTGGCCGACTGAAATGGTCAATAAAATACTTAGGATTAATATGCGTCTAATCATTATTCAATTCATCAAATTGGTTTACGATTGGTACCCTTCTACCGATACCAAAGGCTTTTGAAGTTACTTTTAAGCCAGGAGCAGCTTGGCGCCTTTTATATTCGTTAATTCGGATTCGATTTGAGATATCTTTTACCAATCCAGGATCAGCACCCTCTTTAATCAATTCTGATGGAGATTCCTGATTATCTATTAGTGCAGTGACCAAAGGACTAACCACATCATAATCAAATGGATCTACCTGATTGGGAGCCAATTCAGCTGAGGGGGGTTTTTCAATGGAATTTATGGGTATACAATCAAATCCAGCTTTTTCATTTACCCATCGAGAAAGGGCATAAACATCTGTTTTGGATAAATCAGAAATAACAGCAAGACCCCCATTCATATCACCATACAATGTGCAGTATCCCATGGCCAATTCTGTTTTATTCCCCGTGGACAATACGAGCCAATTAAATTTATTGGATAGAGCCATAATAATACTTCCGCGAGCTCGAGCTTGAATATTTTCTTCTGCAACTCCTGGTTCACTTCCATTATAACTCGCTTCTAAAGATTCTTCAAAAGAACTAACAATGGATTCAATGGATATAGTTCTATAATCAACACCTAAGTTTTCAGATAATAATTTTGCATCATCTTTACTATGTTGACTTGAAAATTTTGAAGGCATTGAAACTCCATGCACATTTTCTATTCCAAGCGCATCAACAGCAATACAAGCTGTTAAACTTGAATCTATCCCACCACTTAGTCCAATTACGGCTTCTGAATGCCCTGTTTTATTGAAATAATCTTTAACTCCAAGAACAAGGGCATTATATATCTTTTCTTCTCTTCTACTATCTTTTAAATCGATTGTTTGGCTGTTATTTATATCAACCAATAAAATTTCTTCTTCAAAAGCTTTACCTTGAGCAATCAATTCACCATTTTCATTATAAGCTAAAGACTGTCCATCAAATATGAGTTCATCTTGCGCACCAACTAAATTGCAGTATACATACGATAATCTATTATCAGATGCTTTGCTTTGAATAAGCTCACAACGATCTAACAATCTATCAACTCTATAAGGTGAAGCAGATAAATTGATAATTATTTCAGCGCCCTTTGCTTTAAGCTCTTCAACTAGATCACATGAATAATTTTTATCCCAAAGGTCTTCGCAAATTTGCAAACCTAAATAAACATTTTCGCCATTGATTGATACTTTAACAACGCAAGGTTCACTGCCCCTTGTAAAATAACGAGCTTCATCAAATACATCATACGTTGGCAATAATCTTTTTTTATAATAACTGATAATTTCACCTTTTTCACAAAAAAATGCACAATTATATAATTTATTATCTTCCATCATCGTATTCCCTAAAATAATAGGAATAGTTGATTTTTGGGCAATTTCATCTAATGCATTCTTTGCATTTTCAATAAAACGATTTCGAAGTAATAAATCTTGAGGAGGATAACCAATTAGAGATAATTCTGGAAAAACAACGAGGTCAGCGCCTAGATCAACAGCACGATGATACCAATCAATAATACTCTTTTTATTTTGATTGATTGCTCCAACAGTTGGGTTTATCTGGCAAAGGGCAATTTTCATAAATAATATCTGTTTATGGCTCTATCCTATTCATTGTTCGTGGGTAAGGTATTGTTTCTCGAACATGTTTGGTTCCACATATCCATCCAACTGTTCTCTCAATGCCTAAACCAAAACCTGAATGTGGAACAGAACCATATTTTCTCAAATCAAGGTACCATTGAAAAGGTTCAATGGGAAGGTTGTGTTCATTAATACGTTTTAGAAGTGTGTCATGATCATCTTCTCTTTGACCGCCACCAATGATCTCACCAAATCCCTCTGGCGCAATCATATCGACTCCTAAAGATAAATCTTCATTCTCAGTATCTCTTTTCATATAGAAAGCTTTAATCTCAGCTGGCCAGCGATGAATCATTACTGGTCGGTCAAACTGTTCTGAGATAATGGTCTCATCAGAACCTCCAAAATCAGAACCGTATTCAAAGTCAGCTCCTTTTTCCTTAAGTATTTTCGCAGCCTCATCGTATGTAATTCTAGGAAACGGTGGTACTACCTTTTCTAATAATGATGTATCTCGCTCAAGCACTTTTAATTCTTCTTTACAGTGATCCAAACACCATTGAACAACATAGCTCACATATTTCTCTGCCCAGTCCATATTTTCATCCAAATCACAATAAGCCATTTCCGGCTCAACCATCCAGAATTCAGTTAAATGACGACGCGTTTTGGATTTTTCTGCACGAAACGTGGGGCCAAAAACATATATTTTCCCAAATGCCATGGCGCTGGCTTCTCCATAAAGCTGTCCACTTTGTGTTAAATAAGCTGATCGGTCAAAATAATCCAATTCAAATAGAGTACTGGTTCCTTCCACAGAATTTCCGGTTAAAATGGGAGAATCCATGAGTGTGAATCCATTATCATCAAAAAAGTCCCGAGTGGCTTTCACTACTTGGTGACGAACCCGTAAAACCGCATTCTGATTTTTAGATCTAAGCCATAGATGTCGATTACTCATCAAAAAGTCTGTCCCATGCTCCTTATGAGAAATGGGATATTCATCTGCAATCTGATGGACTTTTATATTCGTAACCCCCAATTCAAATCCGCCAACTGAGCGGGGTTCAGCCCGAACGGTACCCGTTACCGTAACTGACGATTCTTGCGTCAGTTCACTTCCCAGTTTAAAAATAGTTTCATTCGTTTCTGCCTTCACTACGACGCATTGGACAAGGCCCGTACCGTCACGAAGAATTAAAAACCATATTTTTCCAATAGACCGAGTGTTATATACCCATCCGTTCAGGGTAACCTCCTGTCCATCAAAATCTTTTAATTGTTTTATTGTTGTTGTCATTTCACTCACATTTTAGATTAAATAAGTAAAGAAATTACCACGATGTCATTATCTCGTTCAAAACATCTTCTGCAATTTTAGTCACTGCGGCGGTTGTTGCAAATTCCCTTGGATCTCCATATTCATTATTATCGTCTCCATCAATTAAACCATCATTATCATTGTCAATCCCATCCGAACTAATATCACCAGACAATCCATAGGCGCCCCACCCTGAGAAGTTTTTCTTTATGAGGACCTTATCTTCCCGAACATCATACCACTCTACTTTCATATGGACTGTAAATCGATACTCCGTCACGGCCTCTTCCTTTGTGAACGTATATGGTGCATCTGTCACTTTAGTAATGGTACCCCGAAGAATGGATGTGGCCTGATCCTCATCCGTTACCCTAAGAATATTTTCTTCATTAAATTTTGCAATTAAGTTTTCGGTCACAGATTCACTCATACCAAATTCTGCTGTCTGATTTTCTACAATGGGAATGGCGATAGAATTGATATGTGCGGGGATGCTCCCAGCCATTGAGTAGAACATACAAGATGACACTGCCAACGAAATACACAAAAAGACAGTAAGATTGATTATTGATTCAATAATTTTCATGTTAAATAGTTTTCATGTCTTTCGCGTTTTTCGTGGGCGAATAATATTTGTATAAATATTTAAACCTTAATCTTTCTTTCCAACCCATACTGGTCAATTTTACGGTATAATGTTCTTTCACTCATACCCAAAGATTTAGCTGTAGCGCGGCGATTGTTTCTAAAAAACTTCAACGTACGTTCAATGGCTTCTCTCTCTAAATCTTCCAAACTCATATCGCCGATAGAACTGTTTTGAATAAAATATTCAGACTGGTCATTAATATGGAAGATCGGTGTTAATGATTCACTTTCTTGACCAATCATTGGAACATCCATTTGACTTGGGATAATGGTGCCCTGAGTTGCAAATTGTTTTAAAAATTCTACATCCTGTCTCAATAAAAACAATTGACGTAAAATAAGTTCCCGTTCCGCAGCCTCGGGCGGTTGGTTCATAAGCACGGGTAGAGCCGGATTGGGTGCCGCCTCTTTAATCTCCACCCCTAAATGACGCTCAACCATTTCCACGGTGATACGTTCACCTTTTTCAAGGACGATGATACTTTCAACAAAATTCTTTAATTCACGAATATTTCCCTTCCATGGGTTTGTTTTCATAACACGAATCGCTTCAGGCATAAAACCACGGTATGCTATATCATTGGACCGCGTGAATTCCAAGGCGAATCGTTCGACCAATAGACTAATATCTTCAACCCGATGCCTGAGTGCTGGTACATCAATGGTGACAGTTTTTAACCGGTAGAATAAATCCTGACGAAACTTTCCACTTTCTACTAATTCAGCTAAATTTTTATTGGTGGCAGTCACGACTCGAACATCTGTTTTTTTGGACGTAGATGCACCCACCGGAGTAAACTCACCGCTTTCCAATACACGAAGAAGTTTTACCTGTGTTTCTAAGGGTGTTTCTCCAATTTCATCGAGAAAGATAGTTCCTTTATTCGCGGTCTCAAAATATCCTTTTCGATCTCCACGTGCATCCGTATAAGCACCTTTTTTATGACCGAAGAGTTCACTTTCTATGATTCCTTCCGGGATGGCGCCGCAATTCACGGTCACCAATGGTTGGTGGGATCGTTTACTATGTTGATGTAATGCTTTTGCCACCAATTCTTTTCCAGTCCCAGATTCGCCTGTAACCAAGACCGATATGTTGATAGGGGCCACTTGAGCAACCATATCCAGAACTTCGTGAATGGCATCGGATCCCCCCACCATTCCAGATGTTTTTTGAATTCTTTCAATATTCATATTTTTTTCCTTTTTCCTAATAATCCCAATGAAAATGACCGAAAGATTTAAAATAATATTTCGTTTTATTCACGGTTTTATCAGGACACCTTAAAATGATTTTTCTATTTCTTTTTCCATTTTGGTTATTTCATCCCGTAACTGAGTCGCTCGTTCAAAATTTAAGTTTTCTGCCGCTTCAAACATTTCCTGCCGCATCATATCTATAGCTAGCTTTTTATCCATTTTGCTGAAATCATCACCCCGACGACTTTTGTAGGGTTCTGGTTCAGTATCATGAATCGAATCTGCCACGGCAGTAGTACCCATAATATCATCGGTTGATTTATACACGGTTTGCGGCAGAACGCCATGATCTTTATTATATTTTTCCTGAATTTTTCTGCGGCGCTTTGTTTCTTTAATCAGGTAATCCATGGCATCAGTAACACGATCTCCATACAGGATAACCTGTCCATTTACATGCCGTGCCGCCCGGCCAGCCACTTGCATGAGTGAACTTCGGGATCGTAAAAATCCCTGCTTATCCGCATCAATTACTGCCACCAATGATACTTCCGGCAAATCCAGCCCCTCTCTCAACAAGTTAATCCCAACAAGAACATCAAATTCCCCAAGACGAAGGTCTCGAAGAATCTGTACCCGCTTGAATGTATCAATCTCACTGTGTAAATATCGGACGCGAAGGTTTACACCTCGTAGAAATTCGCTTAAATCTTCTGCCATACGTTTTGTGAGGGTCGTCACTAGAATCCGTTCGTTTCGTTCTGTTCGTTCTCGAATCTCCCCAATTAAATTATCAATTTGTCCTTCACTTTTTCTCACTTCAACCACAGGATCCAACAGCCCTGTCGGCCGAATCACCTGCTCTACCACAACACCTTTTGCCATTTCTAATTCCCGATAAGCCGGTGTGGCCGATACATAGATAACCTGGTTTTGTTTGGCATGAAATTCCTCGATTTTCATGGGTCGATTATCCATTGCACTTGGGAGTCGAAAACCATGCTCCACCAATACTTCTTTCCGGGCGCGATCTCCATTATACATGGCTTGAATTTGAGGTAAGGACACGTGAGATTCGTCAAGGATGGTAATAAAATTATCCGGGAAAAAATCAATAAGTGTAAATGGACGGTCGCCGGGCTTTCTTCCTGAAAAGTATCGAGAATAATTTTCAATTCCTGAACAGTATCCCACTTCCATCATCATTTCAAGATCAAAGTTGGTTCGCTGCTCCAGTCGCTGCGCTTCCAGTAATTTATCCATTCCCCTCAATTCTTCCAACCGATGTATCATTTCAAGGCGAATATCACCTACAACTTTGTTGATGGTTGCCTGGTCCGTTACGAAATGTTTCCCCGGATAAATGAAATCTGAATCCATTTCCTTTAGTATTTCGCCAGTCAATGGGTGGAATCGTGTGATTTGATCGACCTTATTCCCAAACAATTCAATTCGAATACCTACATCTTCGTATGCCAAATAAATTTCAATCACATCACCTCTGACCCGAAATGTGCTCCGTTCAAACACCGTATCATTCCTCAAATAATGAATATTGATCAATTTTTTAAGAAATTCTTTACGATGGAGGTCTGCCCCACGCTGCAAATGAATCACTTTATCTTTATACTCTTCAGGGGAGCCAATACCGTAAATACAAGAAACGGAACTAATGACTATCACGTCTTTTCGCTCTAAAAGTGAGCTGGTGGCTTTTAACCGGAGGATATCAATTTCTTCATTCACAGACATGTCTTTTTCAATAAACGTATCTGTAATGGGCATATAAGCTTCCGGTTGATAATAGTCATAATAACTAATAAAAAATTCAACTGCATTATTAGGGAAGAGTTGTTTGAATTCGCCATACAATTGGGCAGCCAAAGTTTTATTATGGGAAATGATTAAAGTGGGCCGCTGTACTTCTTGAATAACATTCGCCATCGTAAATGTTTTACCAGAACCGGTAATCCCCAACAACACCTGATGTTTATCTCCATTGTTCAGGCCCTGGACTAATCCTTCTATGGCCTGTGGCTGATCCCCTTGGGGTTTGAAGTCCGATTGAATTTGAAACTCTGACATATCGGCAAATTTACCTCGGTTAGCTCATAGGATACAATGGCAGAGAGTAGCAATTATATTTAAAGATTTTTGCATAGAATAGCGAAGATATCTTTTTATATTGAATTATGAATTGAATATAAATAACGTTAATGTTCAGCTAATTATCAGAAATCAAATTCAGTAAACCTTATGCATAAAAAATCAAATCTTGTTCTTATTATAATTATTACAATTTCTTTTTGGGGCTATTCCTGTGAGAATAACACACCAACCAAAACACAATTCGACATTATGGAAACCACCATTGTCAAAGTACACCATGCATTTAAAAATGGCGACCTTACTGCTCGACAGTTAGTTCAAATGTATCTGGATAGAATCGAAGCATACGATCAATCCACTAAACTGAATGCTATTGTTGTCGTGAACCCGAATGCATTAAAAATAGCGGACGAATTAGATGCTGAGTATAAAAAAACCGGTAAACTTCGCCCTCTTCATGGCATTCCCATTATTGTAAAGGATAACTACGACACCTACGATTTACCTACGACTGGAGGATCATTGGCAATGAAAGGTTCCATCGCGCCAGATGACGCATTTCAAGTTGCAAAAATCAGAGAGGCCGGGGCCATTGTTCTGGGGAAATCCAATATGGCTGAATGGGCATTTAGCGCTTATAAAACGGAGAGTTCAATTGCCGGTATTACGCGAAACCCTTATGATTTATCCCGCGTTCCCGCCGGGTCCAGTGGGGGCACAGCTGCCGCAGTGGCCGCCAATTTGGCTTTGGCGGGACTAGGCACGGATACAGGCAATTCCATACGAGGTCCATCGTCTCACAATAACCTTGTTGGCATTCGATCTACCATGGGTGCCACAAGCCGAGATGGCATTATTCCCCTCATGCTGAGAAATGATATTGGAGGACCATTCGCCCGGACCATTGAAGATGCGGTGCGCATTTATGAAGTCATCGCTGGTTACGATCCAAAGGATTCTATTACCAAACGATCTCAAGGAAAAATCGCCGACGATTATCTGCAGTATTTGGATCCCAATAGTCTAAGAGGTGCGCGCATCGGTGTACTTCGCCGCTATATTGATACACCCACTGCCGATCCTGAAATAATTAAATTGACAGAAAAAACCATTATCGATTTAAAAGCTGCCGGTGCTGAAATCATTGACCCCTTTGATATCCCTAACTATGATGCGTTGATTGATGGCATTTGGTGTAATGTTTTCCAACACGATGTAAACAACTACCTCGCTTCTCTTGGAGAGAATGCACCGGTTAAGTCACTTCAAGATGTAAAAGATTCCGGCTTGTATCTGCCTTATGTAGAAAAAATGATTGAAGGCAGCTTAAAGAAAATAATCCCACCGGCAGAACGAGATCCCATTTGCATTGACATCTATAATTCACCCAAGAATATAGCCTTTTCACAAGCGGTGAATGATGCCATGGATGCAGCAGGCATTGATGCATTTATTTATCCCACCTGGAG
Organism: Fidelibacterota bacterium; assembly: GCA_029938045.1. Taxonomy (GTDB): domain Bacteria; phylum Fidelibacterota; class Marinisomatia; order Marinisomatales; family TCS55; genus TCS55. The sequence goes on from JAPYOT010000055.1 coordinate 9,111, forward strand.
CAATCCGCCCCGTTTGGTAGGCGATATGGAAAGTCCCGCCGGAGATAATAGCCAATATATTTCTCCCCATACCGGCATGCCTGCAATTACAGTTCCAACGGGGTTTACGGAGAATGGCCTTCCCGCAGGAATTACATTTATCGGCCGACATTTTGATGAACCGAGAATTATGGGGTATGTTTATGCCTATGAACAAAAAACAAGCCATCGTAAACCGCCTCCGGGATTTGCACGATTAAGTAAATAGATAGAAAGATTCTTATGTCAAAATTCACTCGCTCTAATAAAACAATTATATATGGATTATTTTTTCTCTCCATTTTATTTGCCCAGCCATTACGCCAAGTGCGGCCAGAAGTTGTGGGCATGTCCAGCCATCGATTGGAAAAACTTACCCATCACATGGAGACCTATGTTCTAAACAATCAACTTTCCGGGGGCGTCACCCTTGTCTTGCGCCATGGAAAAATCTCCTACTTTGATGCATTTGGTTATCGCGATACTGAATCAAAAGACAAAATGGAAAAAGATGATATTTTCAGGATAGCCTCTCAGACTAAATCCATAATCAGCCTAGGCATCATGATTCTTCAAGAAAGAGGTCAATTGCTGATTAGCGACCCCGTCGGCAAATATATTCCGAAATATAATTCAACCACAGTCGCAGTAAAAACCGAGGATGGTTATAAAGTTGTTCCCGCCAATCGACAGATAACAATCCGTGACCTACTTACCCATACAGCAGGAGTTGGATGGGGCTTTGGACCCGGCGGGGACCAATGGAAAAAAGCTGACATAATTGGATGGTATTTCGCACATAGGAAAACATCAATTCAATCCACGGTGAATCAAATATCTTCTCTTCCTATGGATGCCCAACCTGGAGAGCGATTTGTTTATGGCTTAAGCACGGATATATTGGGTGCCTTGATCGAGGTGGTATCAGGCCAACCGCTGGATAAATTTCTTCAAAAGGAAATCTTCAATCCACTTGAAATGACCGACACTCATTTTTATTTACCGGTGAATAAACATCATCGCCTTTCTACTGTATATTCATCGACGGAGAATGGTATTGCTCTCTCCCCAAATCCAGGAAAAAGGATTGGGGCCGGAATGATCGGCCAGGGACATTACATAAACGGGCCCCGAAAAAGTTTTTCAGGGGGAGCTGGGTTGCTTTCCACTGCAGAAGATTATGCCACATTTCTCCAAATGATGCTCAATGGCGGTACCTTCAATAAACAAAGAATACTCAGTCGAAAATCTGTCGAACTCATGACCGTTGATCATTTGGGATCAATTGAATTCCCATGGACAAATGGCGTTGGATTTGGGCTGGGATTTTCAATCGTAAAAAATTTGGGAAAACGTGGCACTTTGGGTTCCGAAGGTGAATTTGGTTGGGGTGGTGCATATCATTCCACATATTGGGTAGATCCAAAGGAAGATTTAGTTGTTGTATATTTTACCCAATTAATTCCAGCAAATAATATCGATGATCAACAGAAGTTGAGATCTCTCATTTATCAAGCTATCATTGATTAGATCTATGAAAATATTTTTTTCCATTCTCTTATTCCTTCTACTGCTCAGTTGTGATAATGAACCGGATTCCGATCTGATTACATGGCAAAAGAATTGGAATAAATGGGAATCAATGAATATGAACCATTATGTATATAATTTTAGAGCCAGTTGCTACTGTATAGACGAATGGGTGCGAGAAGTCAGTGTGACTGTGAATAATAATTCGGTCATTTCTGTTCTATTCACAGATGATGGGGAACCACCCCAGACATTACAAATCAGTGATTGGCATACCATCAATTCATTATTTGATTTGTCAAAAACCATCATAGAAGAAGCAGCCGAATTTAAACTTGAATATGACAAAACTTATGGAAACCCAACGCTCATATCTGTGGATTGGGATTTTGAAATAGCAGATGATGAGTTCACTTTTTATCTGAGTAATGTAAAAAATAATTAGAAAGGAAATTCAATGAAAATAATTATTCTATTATTAGCTTTTTCCAATATAGCTTTCACTCAAAATATCAAATCGACTAAGGACGTAGAGAAGGTGTTGGATAAGCTACATTTATACGCAGCTGAAGCAAATGCAAAAAAGTATATTGATCTTTTTGCTGATGATGCGGTTTTCTTAGGTACGGATATCAGTGAACGTTGGCCCAAAGTTGAATTCAGCAAGTATGCAACTGACCGAATGTCTTCAGGCACGGGGTGGACCTATTTTATGAAGGAACGAAATATATACTTTTCTAATGATGATAAAACCGCTTGGTTCGATGAAATCCTAACTAATAAGGGCTATGGCGAATTCAGAGGAACAGGCGTGTTAAAAATGGTGGGGTCACAGTGGAAAATTGCGCAATACAATCTCCTCCTTCCAATACCTAATAATTTGATGAAAAAATATGCGCTTGAGATTAAAGCGTTCTATGAGCAAAAATGAAATGTAACCATTGTAAAGTAATAAATATTGGGAAAATGGCTATGTGACCGAAACCGCCAAGGCAGTGAAAAAATATGGATTCAATACATATAGGTATGAATAAACTTTCCTCTTATATGGCTGCCGATCATTAGCCATCACGAATGGTAGCAGAACGCAATGGCATGACGATAGAAAAAATATTTATTAATCCTCGAAACAGAAATTTTCAAACAGTTGTATATTCAATCAACAAGTAGATAAAGAGTAGCAGCAAGTCTTGATTCACCGCTACAATTGTTAAACCCGACGGCCAATTAATTCAAATTCGTTGGCCGATTCAATTTTTATATCAACAAATTCTCCTTTGGGGACCGATGCTTTAATATGAACAATGTTATCAATCTCCGGTGAATCAAATTCCGTCCGCCCAACGGAAACAGTATCGCCAC
>JAPYOT010000056.1:0-3379 GCA_029938045.1 Fidelibacterota bacterium
ATTTCAGAACGATATCCAGACCACTTTTTCATCCTACAAATTAATGGTGAATAATGGTATCAAAAAGGATGAAAAAATCTAATGCTCAACAAGTTGATCGTTGATTAACTACCGTATTTTGCTTTTCGGCTCGCAGCCAATCGTTTATGGGGATCTAATTCCATTTTCCGTAACCGGATGGATAATGGAGTCACTTCCACCAGTTCATCTTCCGCAATAAATTCAATGGATTGATCCAAGGATAATTGTTTCGGTGGACGCAGGACTACGGTGGAGTCCGAAGCGGCCGCTCGCATATTGGTTAGTTTTTTCTCACGAGTAATATTTAATGTTAGATCTTCCGTCCGATTGCGCTCACCAATAATCATACCATCATAAACTTCTGTCCCCACTTCTACAAATAACTCGCCCCGGTCCACCATCCCCAAACAGGCATAGGTGGTTACCCTCCCCTTTCGATCAGCCACCATTGCACCGCTATTCCGCTGGGGGATGGGTCCAAACCATGGGGCATATCCATCAAACAGTTTATTCATGATTCCAGCACCCCGTGTATCCGTTAAGAACTGGCTGCGAAATCCGATTAACCCCCGGGATGGAATCATAAAATCCATAGACACACGACCATGACCATGGTTCACTAAATTAGTCATCCGCCCTTTTCGTTCAGATAATTTTTCTGTAATAATACCCACCTTATCATCGGGAATATCCAAAAACACTTTTTCCATGGGCTCCATCACTTTTCCATTTTTTTCATGGGTAATCACTCGGGGTTTGGAGACCATAAATTCGTACCCCTCCCTTCGCATGGTTTCAATCAGGATGGCCATTTGTAATTCGCCTCGCCCTCTCACCTCAAATACATACGTCCGATCGGTAGCATGCACCTGGAGAGATACATTCCCAAGAATCTCTTTTTCCAATCGTTCGCTGATATTGCGGGAAGTGAGGTATTTTCCTTCTTTGCCTGCAAAGGGACCATTATTCACATAAAACAGCATAGACACTGTGGGTTCATCAATCACAATCCGAGGAAGTGGTTCCGGATTTTCATTTGAAGAAATCGTATCACCGATGGTGACGCCATCTATGCCCGCAACCGCAATAATATCGCCAGCTTCCAATGTATCCACCTGAATTTTCTGGAGCCCAATAAATGTATATAGTGCAGAAAACTTTTGTCTATTTCGAATACCATCAGCACCACAGAGGGCATAGGATTGAGTCATCTCCAGTTTTCCATTATTCAATCGTCCAATGGCGACCTGCCCCACATAAGGATCGTAGTCCAGATTAGTGACTAAAAATTGCGGTGTATGATCGTCATCAGCCATAGGCCCTTCAATATTTTCGAGGATTGAATTGAATAAGGGTGTTAAATCTGTAGAACCATCATTCAATTCGTTATGGGCAATACCGGCCTTTGCATTGGTATACAATATGGGGAATTCAATCTGTTCTTCTGTTGCATCCAGATCGATAAATAAATCATAGACCTCATTGATTACTTCATCAATGCGTGCATCCTGCCGGTCGATTTTATTGATGACCAATATAACCGGCAGATTTTTTTCTAATGTTTTCTTCAGGACAAACCGTGTTTGGGGCAAGGGTCCTTCGCTGGCATCCACCAGCAGCAATGCGCCATCCACCAGGTTTAAACTTCGTTCCACCTCTCCGCCAAAATCTGCATGGCCAGGCGTATCCATTATATTGATTTTCACATCCTTGTACTGGACAGCCGTATTCTTGGCTGTGATGGTGATTCCCCTTTCCTTTTCCAGATCCATGGAATCCATGACACGCTCTTCCACTTTCTGGTGGGATTTGAAGGTGCCACTTTGCTGCAGAAGTCCATCAACAAGGGTGGTTTTACCATGATCTACATGGGCGATAATTGCAATATTTCTAAAATTGTTTTTTCTCATTATTAAGAGACCTTTTTAATATCTTGGACCACCTCCCCTCCCCCAGTCACAAGGGGGATCCAGAGGGGTCAGGAATTAATGTATTATATTCGTAATAATTGGGCAAAATTCAGCTCGGGAATTTCGGTTTAAATAAGTCAGTAATTCACTAAAATTAGTCCACTTATGAATTTATTAATTGATTCGTGATTGTAGTAAATTAACAATCAAATTTTGATTGAATCCAATATAAGTGTTACCCAACCCAAAGGAAATATGATGAACCGTTTAGCATTTTCTATTATGGTTGTAATAATCTGTGCATTTCCTCTCCTGGATGCCCAGGTGCAACTCTCAGGATCCGTCTTCCATGATAAAAACAAAGACGGTATTCAAAATTCCGGTGAAAAAGGCATCAAAGACATTCCAGTTTCCAACGGAAGGGATATTGTTTTAACCGATCGGAAAGGACTTTTTCACATTGTGTCCGATAGCAATGATGTTATTTTTATCATGCAGCCTTCTGGATGGAAGGTGCCGGTGAATGAATATAATATTCCACAGTATTATAAAAATATTCGGCTGAAGAAAGGCCCGGACTACCTAAAATATAAAGGATTTACTGATCCAATTCCCTTGCCAGAAAAACTGACTTTCCCTCTATATAAATCCAAGAATCGCGGCGATAAAATCCGAGCCATTATCAGTGGAGACCCCCAACCGCGGGACTCGGCAGAAGTGCGATACTTCCGGGATGAAATTTTAAATAAAATGCTGACGGAGAAAGATGCGGAATTTTATGTCCCCCTTGGCGATATCATGTACAATGATCTTTCCCTTTACCCTTATTATCTTGAACAAGTCTCCCGATTGGGAATACCCATTTGGCATATATTCGGGAATCATGATATCAATTATCGAGCCCCAACCGATTCATTGGCGAAAGAAACCTGGCGCACCTATTTTGGTCCCGATTATTATTCGTTTGAATATGGCAACGTTCATTTTATTGCCTTAAATACGGTGTTTTATAAAGGGTGGAATGTGATAAAAGATAAAAAAGGATCCTACCTTGGGAAACTCCATGACAATCAGACAGCGTGGCTACAAAATGATCTGTCTCTTGTTTCATCAGATAAACAAATAGTCTTTCTAAGCCATATTCCCATTATCTCCGATGTATATAAAGGAAAAAGAGTTGAATTGACCAATCGAGATCAACTATATAAAATGGTACATGATCGAAATAAAATTCTGGCGCTTTCCGGTCATATGCATTACTTAGAGAATATGGAACTGACAGATAAACATGGATGGACCGGTTCGGCTGAATTCCGCAATTTGAACCTGGGTGCCGGGTGCGGCGCCTGGTGGTATGGTCCCATCCAGGCCAATGGCGTTCCCTACGGCTTTCATTATGACGGCACACCTAACGGATATTTTATGTTCGATTTTTCTAAAAACAATTT
>JAPYOT010000056.1:3479-11059 GCA_029938045.1 Fidelibacterota bacterium
TTGAGGAAATGCCCATTAATGCACATATGTGGCTGGGGGATTTCCCCACATTATCTATAGGGAATCATACGATTCATGTTCAAGTGATTCACGATAATGGCATGACGGAAAATCAGGCAAAAATATTTGAAATTTATTGAACATATTGTATTTATTTTCCACAAACAACTGGAGAAATTTCTCATGATTAAGCGATCTATTATTTTCAGTATTTTACTTTCCTTCCTCTATTCAAATGGGGAAGAAACCATTACATTTACCAGTGCAAACCCCTTTGGTTTTAATGATGTTCTTTCTGGCTTGGATCAACAGGAACCACAAGAAGTGCATGGTGTTCTCAAAATGCCGGATCAGATGGGTAATAAAAAAGTACCCCTCGTGATTGGTGTGGCCGGAAGCCTGGGATGGATGGATCATCATTTTGAATATCTTCAGATGTATCGAGAAATGGGGATTGCCACATTTGAAGTCAAAAGTTTTGCCAGCCGAGGTATTGAATCGACCGTGGGTACCCAAGTGGAAGTAACCATGGCGGCCATGATGCTTGATGTGTACCGGGCGTTTGAAATTTTGGCGAAGGATCCCAGAATCGATAGAGATAAGGTGGCCATTACGGGATGGAGTCTTGGGGGCGGTGTAACGCTTTTTTCTGGTTGGCTCCCGGCCAAGAATGCAATGAATCCCGATTTAAAGTTTGCTGCCCATCTGGCTATTTATCCCCCCTGCTTCATTGTTCCTGAAAATTTGGAATTTACCGATGCTCCCATGCATATCCTTATTGGTGAAGTGGATAATTGGACACCGGCAGCGGCTTGTAAAGATCTGGTTCCGGATATGATAGGGAATGGCACCAATATAGGTATCACGGTATATGATGATTCACATCATTCTTTTGATAGTTCAACGCCGCCCCGAGTCGATGAGGCCGGTTATAGTTTTACGGATTGCCGATTAAAAATGCGGGCAGATGGGGTCGTGGTTATGAATTTTATGGATATCCCCATGACCAACCCTACCCTTCAGAAAATTGGTCTCGCTTTTTGTGCGGATCGCGGCCCCACTCATGGTGGGAACCCTAAAGCCCGGAAAGCGGCATTTATATTTGCGAAAGACTTTATGGGCGAACATTTACTGGATAATGATTAAGTCTCCAATTTTAATAAAATCCAGCGATTAGGAAAGGTTAATTTCACTTAAAGAATCTCCATCGAACCGCCTTAATGCAAAAAACGGATTAATCGGTTTTTGTCCAGAAACGAGGTCTGCCATAACCTCTCCCAATGCGGGCCCCATTTTGAAGCCATGACCTGATCCACCACCCAATAGCCAACCATTTTCAGCTTCCGGATGGCGATCAATAATAAAATGTTCATCCGGTGTATTTTCATACTGGCAAACCCTTGTGTCAATAATGTCGGCATTTTTTAATCCTGGGAATCGAAGGGATACATATTTTTTTGCAGCCTCCATTCCCGCTGGACTTGGATTACGGTCACCCGTTTCAGGGTCGAATGATGCTCCACGATTATCGTCGGCAAATTTAAATCCGTGGTATGTTGATCCGGGAATGCCATAACGAAAGCCATCACCGAAATGGCCCCACATGGGCATGTGACCAGACATAAATTCAGGTGGTGTGTCAAAGAAAAATACTTCCTGTCTTGTGGGTTGAATCAAACCGCCAATCACATCAGGAAATACAGTCCCCATCCAGGGGCCGCAGCAAAAAATATAATGATCCGCCTGGATGGTAGCGCCATCATCCATTTTTATCTCGCGCAGTTCACCATGGGCGCATTCGGGTGGTTTTACACATTTTTCTACATAATCACCACCCAATTTGATGAATTGATCCACCACCACTTTGCAGGAATGATTGGCTCTTAGTAATCCCGCATCCGGTTCATAAAAAAAGGTTTTAATACCATCAGTATTAATTTGGGGAAACCGTTTGGCTACTGTTCCTTTTGATAATTCATTTACTTTAAGATTGAGCTGATCCAACACGGGTAATGCATCCCTTGCAAAATCGTCCGATTCAGAAAACATCCACAGGATGCCTGTTTTCACGTAGAGTTCCTCCTGCCATTGGGATTGAAAGGAGTTCCACAATGCCAAGGATCGGGCTGTCCATTGGATATATTGATGTCCTTTGCCGTAAATACTGCGGATCATTCGTGATTCACCACCGGAACTGGCTTTGGGATTTCCCGGGCCATGGCGGTCAATGAGGGTCACATGATGACCTGCCTTTTGCAGGTGGAATGCTGTCCATGAACCAAAAGCACCGGCCCCAATGACGGCAATCTTCATATCAATTGGAAAAGTTCAATGGCTATCAGGCGGATTGCGATCAGGGTCAACACGACCTTAAAGAGGATGCGAAAGGTAGATTCGGGCAGTTTCCCTAACATACGTTTCCCAAGTGTGGTGCCAATATATACGGCCACCACCAAGGGAAGTAAGACAGACAATTCTGAAAAATAGTTCACTCCAAACAGGAATATAAATATGGGCATTTTACCAAGATGACCTACCGATTGGCATGCCGCTTTAGTGGCGATAACATTTTCTTTTGTCATATCTTTATTAATAAAAAATGGGGCAATTAACGGTCCCGCAGCTCCGATGAAAACCGTAACCAACCCACTGAGACCTCCCAACCAAACAAATGCATTCTCGGCCACAGGTTTCCCTTTTTTTCTCAGGAATAAAAACCACAGTATATAGACCCCGATTAACGGTTTCAGGAAATCTATTTTTATTTCGCTGGCCGATTCAACACCAATCCATTGCATCAACCCAACAATCATCAATGCTGATAAAAGAAGACCAGGAATCACACCAGTTACAAACTGTTTGAAAATGGACCCATGCAGGTGTGTGCGATACACCACAGTCCGGGTCACATTACTCACCAATTGAATGACGCCGTGGAGGGCCACCACCATATACCCTTCCGGAATCATCACTGCCATAATGCCCAAGAGGGTCACCCCACCGCCCATACCAATAATAGCCGAGAGCATGGATGTGAGAAAAGCGGCTAAGATGAGAATTAGAGATTCTATCATGGATATGATCTAGTGGAGAGGCATGCCTCTCCACTACGCCAATTAATCATTTGGAAAGCTTTTCAGCCAGTTAAATTGCCAATGGAGGGTTAATTTTTTATCAGGATCCTGGATATGAATAGTGTCCAAAACTTCCCTATAATTTTCTTCAAAAACGCCGGGGGGTGCATCATAAGCCATTTCTAACCGATTGCCATTAACCAATATGGCTTCTACCCTGATGTGGTCTTTTGATTCGGAATAAAAAGCGTTAAACATATATGCATTTTTTTGAGAGGTCCGTTTAAAGGAGGCGATAAACTTATTTTGCTCCCCATATTCATTCAGCACCTGGTATTCTCCTTTGTTTTTAATAATGATCCAGGATGCCCGTTTTTGGATTTCCTTCCGTTGGATCACTTTCCCATCTTCGGAAAGAGTGCCCACCGCATATTCCGTCCAAACCCCTTCAATGGGATCCAGATTGGCTTTATAACGCGTAAAATGTTTTTTATAGTTTAAGGTGGCCGGTGGTTCAAATGGCATGGAATCCTGCTGCTTCATCAGGTTGGTGCAGCCGGAAAAGATTAAAATAATTAAACCAGTTAATTGGCCATAATATGCAATGAAACCTTTTATTTTTTATCTCCTTTTTTCACATAGGTATCGAGCCAGTTCGCCGTTTCCCACAACATATGCATTACCGATTCCCTGGCACGGTATCCATGACTTTCGTGTGGCAGCATCACCAACTTGGCTGTGGCTCCATGTCCCTTTAAGGCATGGTAATACCGTTTACTCTGGACGGGAAACGTGCCTGAATTATTATCTGCTTCCCCGTGAATCAAAAGAATCGGTTCATTCACTTTTTGGGTATGCATAAAGGGTGACATGGCAAAATAGACTTCCGGTGCTTCCCAGAACGTTCGTTCCTCCGCCTGAAAACCAAAGGGGGTCAGGGTACGGTTATAGGCACCGCTCCGGGCAACCCCTGCTTGATAAATATCGGAATGGGCGAGCAAATTCGCCACCATAAATGCACCATAAGAGTGTCCACCAATGGCCATTTGATCTCTGGTCGTTATTTCCCGTTTGACCATTTCATCGGCAGCGGCCTGTGCGCTGGATACCAGTTGTTTAATGTAGGTGTCATTCGGCTCTTTGTCCCCTTCCCCAATGATGGGCATGGTGGGACCGGATAACACCGCATAACCATAGGACAGCATAATGAGTGGGGATGTGGGACTAATACGGACAAACCGATGGGGGGACCCCACTACCTGGGATGCAGCTTTCGCCGTTTTGAATTCCCTGGGATAGGCCCACATGAGCAATGGCAACGGACCATCACCCGGTTTCCGCCCCGGCGGTAAATAGAGTGTCGCAGACAGATCGATGCCATCATAGCGCTTATAGGCAATCATTTCTTTATACACACCCTTCATTTGGGGATAAGGATGGGTGAAGTTTGTGACCGGATCCACGGATCCGTCCACCATATTTCTCAGATAATAATTCACCGGTTCTTCTGTGGTTTCACGACTGGTGAGGACCACCTGTTTTTCCCCATCAATCATGGTTACGGGCCGTTCATAATAAGGAGCGGCGGATCGCCATAACCGTTTGGATTGACCATTCATTAAATTGAATTCATCCACAAAAGGTCTGTCTCCTTCGGAGGATGAACCGACACCGGATAAAAATACGGTTTCACCATCCTGACCAAACAGCAAGACATTCCGTCCATACTTATTTCGATGTAGCATGGGTGAACCGGGATCGCTGTAGCGGTCCTCATATAATCTATCTATAATTTTTTTGGGCGTGGCTGGTTTGTCAGGATTCATCATCCATGTGGTGGTTCGACGGGTGCCCCATTCCCGGGTATAAGCCAGAGCAATATGATCATTCCCCCAGAAGATACCTGCATAACGAAGATCTAACTGCATTACGGATTGTGCCGACTGATTGAAGGGTGCATCCATGGTAAATATTTCATCCCTGAAATCTGCTGCTGCTTTTGGATCCCCGCCATCCAGTGCGTTTACATAATAGATGACGGCACCTGCATCTGCGCGCCAGCCAAATGAACGGGGTCCGGTGAGGACGGCCCCAAACCCTTTAGGGAGGGATTCTGCCAAGGGCATATCCCGAAGTACCGATATGGTTTTTCCATGGATATCCAATACGTCAATACGCATGGGGAATCGATAAACAGGCACCAGGTAAGAAAAGGGACGATGAATGGTTTTCATTAAAATATATTTTCCATTAGGTGAAGGTTCCGCAAACCGGATCATGCCGGGCTTGCCAATATTCCTCGCCTTTCCTTTCAGGTTCACAAGAACCATTTGTGCATTCATATAATATGCAAATAATGCTTCATCGTGGGCATTGGTCAATAGATCCTGATAGGTTCTCACCGGTGCTACTTTTCCCATATTTTCCTGAATTACAGGCCCCTGGGGCACCAATGATGACCGAGGCGGTTCCCCGCGACCACTCAAAATCGTTTTGGCCAGGATGCTTTTACTATCTGACAGCCACGAAAAAGGAGAACCATAAATGGCATTTAAGGGCGCTTTTAATAATAATGATGCACGACCGCTGGCTGCTTTGACCAGATAAAGATTAATCTGGGCGTCGTGGGTCACGGTCATGGCAATGTGTTTTGCGTTGGGTGACCAACTGACATTCGAAATGCGGCCATTTTTGGGGAGCCCCTTTACGCGTTTTTGTTTGCCACTACCCATATCCTGTATAATCATGCCCGTATAATACCGGGTGCGGCTCCGGCCATTGGTGGCAGGATTGATCCGCAGTCCCGCCAGCCGTAATTCCGGCTGGGATAATTCTTCTATGGATGGGAGGCTGGATCTTTCCAGTATGAGGATATGTTTTTTATTTGGAGACACACTGACGCCAGGCGTTCCCGGCGCATCTACAAGATCTGCAATTGCCTTCGGCGGCATTTTGTAATCATCCCCTCCCCACGCCGTTGTAAATATAATTAAAGTAAATATGACGCTCATGTTGATCTTTTTATTCATGAATTCCTCCTGGGGTGATTACTGAAATTAAAAAGGGTTAAAATTATATAATACATTTATAGAAATCATTTATTAGAAAACCTGGATACAATATCCTTGTATCTTTTTGAACCTTCTCTGAGAGATCTTTTTTGAGTTATAAAATCAACTTCGTATAATCCAAATTTCATTTCATATCCTTCAGCCCATTCAAAGTTATCCATTAAAGACCAATAATAATATCCACGAATATCCGCTCCCTCAGAAATAGCCTTAGATACTGCATATAAATAACGCTCAATGAAAATCGACCTAAGGCTATCTTTTTTATCAGCAACACCATTTTCTGTTATAATTATCGGCACGCCAAGAGTAACAGCCCTTTTTATTGAACGATAAATTGCCTCTGGATAAATTGGATAAGCCATATCGGTCATTTGTTCTTCAGGATAGAACTCAAATCGAAAAAAGTTATTTATATTTAATTGGGATTTCACTCTCTGATGTGAATAATTATTTAAACCAATAAAATCTAATGCTCCTATACCTTCAGAATTTTTAATTGTTACTTTATCCATACCTGGCATACTAAACTGAAACTCACCTGTCCGAAAATAATCAAGTGCACCTTGATTAAAAACACCATCTAAAGTTCTACTTACAAACCAATCTAAAGGATTCCAACGATTATAGGGATCAAAAGGAAAAATATTCTTTACAATTCCAATTTGGTGATTTTTTCCATCTTCATGGTTTTTTAATTTCTTATAAACGCTAGTATGAGCTAGTAATAGATTTTTCATAACATTACCAGCTAATTCAGGATTTTGTTTACCTGGTGGGAAGACTCCGTTGAAATATCCTTGGGTTGTATAAACAGCAGGTTCATTTATAGTACACCAAATATGTACCTTATCTTTTAGTCCTTCAAAAATATATTCGCTAAATCGAATAAAATATTTAATATTATCTTCAATTTCAAAAGCGCTCATATCCTCAAACCAAAGAGGATTTGTAAAATGGTGCAACGTAACAACGGGGGTAATGCCAGCTGTTATTAAGGCAGTAGCTACGTCTCTATAATGTTGCAGTGCAATAATATCAAACTTTCCCTCTTCTGGTTCAATCTTACTCCATTCAACTGAAAATCTATAAACATCAACCCCTAACGCCTTTATTAATGATATATCTTCATTATAACGATTCCAATGATCACATGCTAAGCCCGAGATATCTCCATTATGGATACGGCCACCACCATCTTCTTTTATATCTTTTTCCCATCTCGACCAATTATTTATGCAATTACCTTCTACTTGATGTGCGGCTGTTGCCACGCCCCACTGGAACCCTGAGGGAAAATCCATTGTATCTACTTCAATTTCATTCCAGTCCCAACGCGTTTCAGGATGACGAACCTGCATCGTTATAACATAGATAAAAATCAGAGCAACCGGGACTGCCAGTATCGAAAGCCTTCGTTTAGTTTTAAATGACA
>JAPYOT010000057.1:0-2989 GCA_029938045.1 Fidelibacterota bacterium
TTTCCCGTTTAGATGGCTTTATAGATAATCCTTCTAAAGCATTATGGACTTTGGCATTTCCGATTATGGCAGGCATGGGAATCCATACATTATACACCATTGTAGATATGATGTTTATTGGCCGGCTTGGCGGGGATGCCATTGCAGCGGTGGCGTTCAATATGCCGTTATTTTTTCTTGTCCTTGGGTTATCATTTGGTGTGGGGAGCGGTGTGACAGCTTCCATTGCAAGGTTTATTGGTGCAAAAGATAAAGTCAATGCCGATAATACGGCGGAACATGCCGTGGCATTGGGTTTAATAATCAGTACAATTTTAACGACCCTTGGTCTGATTTATGGTGAAGATTTATTGCAGCGATTAGGGGCAACCGAATCAGTGCTTCCACTAAGTTGGGACTATTTAAAGGTCAGTTTAATTGGGCTTCCTTTCATGGTTTTTTCTACGTTTTTTCGATCCATATTATCCGGTGAAGGTGATATGAAACTGCCCATGGCCGTCGCGGGCTTGGGTACAATTTTAAACATTATTTTAGATCCCATATTTATTTTTACGTTGGGTTATGGGGTCGGTGGGGCGGCGATGGCTTCAGCCATAAGCCAATTGATTGTATTCCTTATTTTTGTCTATATGCTTTTTGTAAAGGAGCATGCATATATTCGGTTTCGAATGCGGGATTTTTCACCTTCCATATTTATTATAAAAGATATTATTCGTGTTGGGTTACCCGCGTCCATGTCCATGATTATTATGGCCTTTGGTCAATTGGTATTTAACCGAATATTGGTTCGATTCTCGACGGATGCGGTTGCGGCCTATCAGGTAGGGGGTCGAATGGATATGGTCATTTTTCTACCAATTATGGCGATTGCATCAGCATTAACCACATTAGTCGGTATGTTTTTCGGTGCCAAAGAGATTGAGAAAATTAAATTTATTGCAAAATATGGTATTATTCGATCCATGATGGTCACAGGTGTATTGTCAATTATTTTATATATTTTTGCACCGCTTATTGTGAAAATTTTTACTCTGGATGTTGGCATTCAATCTATTGCAGTTACATACCTGAGATTCATTTGTCTAATATATCCCCTTATTGCTATTGGCATGACTGTAGGCAGGATTCTTCAAGGATTGGGAAAGGGGCTTCCAATGCTTGTGATTACATCTATTCGAATTTTGGCCTTGTCCGCACCGTTAGCATTGTATTTTATCATGGTGTTAAATAAATCCATTGAATGGGTGTGGTATGCCATGATTATTTCCACGATTGTGTCTGTTGCCATATCCTTAATCTGGTTAAAAAGTGCATTTAAGGATCTGGTTAGGGATTAGATTAACGATATTCCCTGAACGTGGATCTGCGAAAGATATCTAGGGATTCGTATTCAGAAAAATCCTTCATTACAAGTCGATTTAAAATAACACCTTTTTTAGAGGTAGCATAGGCGATGGGGATATTGGATGTTTGGTTTTTATTTTTTGTAATCAAAAATTCGAATCTTTCACCATTAATTTCTGTATTTGTAATCCGATAAAATGCATCTGTATTCCTGTTATGGGCGTGGATTGACCAATAACGATCGTTAGGCGGCACCGGTGTGGATACAAATAAATCACCATTACTAAGATCGTATGGAATAAGAAAATATAAAAAATCGGGGTTTGGTTTTCGAGCCGATTGTTTATTTGACAGACATGAAGGATTGATATAAAAAATACCATCTACCCATCTTTCACCACATTCACTTTCGAATATTTTAGCTGCCTCCAAATCACGATCCAGTTTGCGCATAACGATTTCAGGACCAGTCCAGATTAATAACCCATGAATTAGAATAGCTGTCCCGAGGAATTTTATAATCCAATTACCCATGAGGACTTACCTTTTTGATGCGTCCAACAGGAATTGAAATTTTGTCTTCATAATATTTTAGGTCTGGGCCGTAAATACGCATTATAATTGTAAAATTATTACTGCCATGATTTATAATCTGTTTTCCGGAATATTTTTCTGGATTTGCTGTAAGTATTATTTCGTATTCACCATTATCCTTAATGGTTGACCGAAACGAATTGGCCACCGTTTCTTCAAAAGGGTCTATTCGACTATTTTCATAATCATAAATGACAAAGCTCCAATAACGGCTTTTGGGTGGAATCCCCCTTAATACATAATCATTTTTTCCAGATAATCTTACGCCATCATCATCACTCATTGCTTCAAGATATATGACTTCAGGACGAATACTTCCCAATAACCCGATGAATGCGATATAATTACGCAACCATGGATTTTGGTTTTTCATGGATAAATCAAAATGTGTCACCCATTGATTTCGTTTGATGCCGCCGATCAAACTCATTGAAATTGGGTTGGTATAAGTAAAGGGGTAAAAGGAAGCACCCCCAATGAGGATCCCCAATAGAATGGGCAATAAAGATCGATTAAAAACTTTATTCATTTATTATTAAATGCATTCAGTTTAATAGCATAAAAAAACCATAATATAAAAAATAATAGAAAAATCATTCCAAAGATCCAACCCCATATATGATCTACACTTAATGCACCCCAAAAAAGACCGATGGTTGCGGACCCCGCCCAAATGACTGCCCATCGTAACTTGAGTTGCATCTTTTCCAAATCAAATTTAGCTGCCATGAGGGAACTGTATCCAATGCCAAACAACGCTGCAGCCGACATCCGTGCTGCCAATGGGTCAAGTGGTTCATAATTCAATAATGAAGCCAGTTGTTCTGGAAAAAAGAAGAAGGGTATTGCAAAGGCGTAGTCCACGTAAAAGTGGAACACCAGCCACTTTCGCAATGATTGCGGTACTTCCATTTATTATTCACCTTTCAAATGAAGAGGATTTTGAAACTCTCTAATATTTATTTGTGATTCAAAGATAATTTGTTTAATTCTACCTTAAATTCTAATACAATAAAACCAGTCAGACAACATATGGGAAAAATAAAGAGCG
>JAPYOT010000057.1:3089-5613 GCA_029938045.1 Fidelibacterota bacterium
ATATGGGAAAAATAAAGAGCGCAATATTACTTAAACTATTAATGGTGAAGGCGAAAAGTAGTAAACTTAAAATGAATGATAACAATTCTATTTATATGCTGAATGCATTATGGTTCAAACCGGATGGTGGTCATAATAAATATAAGGAGTATATGAAATCGGTTAGCCCCTTGTTGAAGAAATACGGTGGACGCGTTCATTCAAATTTATACGTACCCCAGGCTGCAATTATTGGTGAATTTGATGCGGATATGATTTTTTTTGTCGAATGGCCTGACTGGCCCACCTTTATGAACTTTGCAAATGATCCAGATTATGAATCGATCAGACAATTAAGAGAGGACGCCATTACAAACTCACTCCTCATCCGCTGTGCAAAAATATGATCAACCAAAAAATAACAAATTTTCAGACCCATTATCGAACGTGTAACCTTTGCGAAGCCATGTGCGGATTGGTTATAACCACCCAAAATGAGCAAATTCAAACGATTGTTGGTGATGAAAAAGATCCGTTAAGTCACGGGCATATTTGTCCCAAAGCATTGGCTTACAAAGACCTCCATGAGGATTCGGATCGTTTGAAATTTCCCGTGAAAAAAACCAATTCAGGATGGGAGCAAATCTCTTGGGAAAATGCATTGGATGAAGTCGCCGATAAATTAGTAAATATCCAAAAAACATATGGCAACAATGCTGTGGGTGTTTATCAGGGGAACCCATCTGTCCATAATTATGGAACTCTCCTTTATGGGCCAACATTTTTTTCTTCTCTGCGAACGCGAAATAAATTTTCTGCTTCTACAGTGGATCAAATCCCTCACCAATTTGCAGCTTACCAAATGTTAGGTCACCAATTGTTGGTTCCAATTCCTGATATTGACCGAACGCAATATATGATTATTCTTGGGGGGAATCCCCTTGTATCCAATGGAAGTTTGATGACGGCACCGGATATAAGAAATAGACTAAAGGCGATCCAAAGTCGTGACGGGAAATTCGTTGTAATAGACCCAAGAAGAACTGAAACGGCTAAGTTGGCAGATGAGCATTGTTTTATTCAGCCAGGTACTGATGTTTATTTTCTCATTGGAATCATTCAGGAAATTATCAAAAATGGGTGGATCAAACAGGGGCATTTGGATTCCGTAACTAAAAATCTAGACGAATTTTTAACCTCTATTCCAGATATAGAATTGGAAACAATTTCAAGTATTACGGGAATCTCAAGTGCAAACATCCAACAAATAGCAAAAGAATTCTCTCAGGCGGAATCCGCCGTATGTTATGGCCGGATGGGTGCTTGTACCCAAAAGTTTGGCGGAACGGTACATTGGCTGATCAATATGGTTAATATCATTACTGGGAATTTTGACACTCCAGGTGGGGCCATGTTTACTTCACCTGCTTTTGACACCTTAGGTAATTCTCAAACGAAGGGACATTATAATAAAGGTCAAAGTCGTGTTCGCAATCTCCCTGAATTTGCTGGTGAATACCCTGCAGTAACAATGGCGGATGAGATGCTGGTAAAGGGGGAGGGGCAAATTCGAGCCATGGTAACGTCTGCGGGAAATCCCATTCTGTCCGTTCCGGGGGGAGAAAAATTAGACCGTGCATTTTCGGGGCTGGAATTCATGGTTTCCATCGATTTTTATATAAATGAAACTACCCGTCATGCGGACATTATTTTGCCTCCTGCTTTCAATCTTAATGGCCCCCATTTTGATGTGGTATTCAATATTTTTGCTGTCAGGGATGTTGTAAAATATTCCAATCCGGTATTTCCAAAAGAATCTGGCACAAAATATGATTGGGAAATATTTATGGGATTGGAAAAACGGGTGGTCCAAAAAAATGGACGAAAATATTCAAAGATTAACCATTTTCTATCTAAAAATTTCGGTCCGGAATGGCTGTTGGATTTAGGAATACGTATTGGTGAATACGGAAGTTTAAAATCTCTATTTAAATGGAACGGCCTGACCTTATCAAAAGTTAAGAAAAAAGTGCACGGGGTTGATCTGGGTCCATTGAAACCGAGATTCCCAAAGCGATTATTTACCTCTGATAAAAAAATTGATTTGGCTCCATCCATTTTTATCGATGATTTAAAGCGTGTGATTTCCAATGTGGCTCAATCCAATTCCAATGGCAGTTTAACCTTGATAGGACGGCGACAACTTCGAAGTAACAATTCATGGATGCATAATTGTCCATCATTAATGAGTGGCCGGGATCGTTTTTTAATATTAATGAATCCATTAGATGCTCAAAAAAAATCGATCGCAGATGGACAAAAAGTTCGAGTTAAAACATCGAATGCCCAAATAGAATTAGAAGCAAAACTTTCGGCAGAAATGATGCCAGGTGTGATCAGTATTCCCCATGGCTGGGGGCATGAAGGGAAAGGTACCCAGCAAAAAATAGCCCTTGAAAACAAGGGGGGGAATCTGAACGCATTAGGGGATGATTTGGCGATTGATCCTGTGTCGGGAAATGCTGATTTGCATATTCGAAATGTA
>JAPYOT010000057.1:5713-10788 GCA_029938045.1 Fidelibacterota bacterium
ACTAACCCCTCATTTAATTGAATCACATAATAATTCTAATCCAACCAGTATTATATTCAAGGATATGATGAGCTGGTTACAAGAGAATTACGAAGTGGCGCTTTCCAATCCTATCATCCTAAGTGTCCTGATCATTTTGGGAGCTGTTATTGCAGCAAAGATTATGGATATGATCTTTACAAGGATATTTAAACGGATAGTAAATAAAACCCAAACAAATTTCGATGATCGAATTCTTCAACTGTTACATCGTCCCATTTTTTATTCTATTTTATTTATTGGATTCTCGGTTGCGGTCAAAACGGCAGAACTCCCGAATTATATTGATTATGCCCTAGTCGGCATTTTCAAAACAAGCACCATTTTGATTTGGTTGTTTGTTGTGATGAAAGTTCTGATACTCTCTATGGAATGGGCATCGCAAAAAACATCTAATCCACTTCTGCAGCAAAAGACGCTTCCTCTTTTTAATAATCTCGGGAAAATTGCCATTGGTTTGTTTGGTATTTATTTCATCTTCTTAAGTTGGGATATCAATATAAATGGCATTCTGGCTTCGGCGGGTGTGTTGGGTGTGGTGCTGGGTTTGGCTGCGAAAGATACAGTTGCCAACTTCTTTGCAGGAATTTTTCTCATGGCTGACTCACCCTTTAAAGAAGGTGATTATATTTTGTTAGATACAGGTGAACGAGGTTATGTGAAAAAAATGGGAATTCGTTCCACACGGTTTATGACCCGGGATGATATTGAAATTACCATTCCCAATTCTGTGATAGCAGCATCCAAAATCGTAAATGAAAGTGGAGGGCCGGGCGAGACAGAACGGGTACGAATCACACTCCATGTAGCCTATGAATCAGATATTGATGATGTAAAAGCATTACTTATTTCAATAGCATTGGGGAATGAAAATGTATTAAAAGCTCCGGAACCCCGTGTCCGATTTCGGGAATTTGCCGATAATGGACTCAAACTCCAACTGCTTTTCTGGATCCATAAACCAGAAATTCGCGGTCGAACTGTGGACGCGGTAAATACGGAGATATATAAACAATTTTCTCAAAATAATATTTCCATTCCCTATCCAACCATGAAGGTGATATTACCCCGAGAGGGGAACAATTCTTGATCCTTAAGTTTGTTGTTCTTGCTTTATATTTTTTAATTTTGCTTGGCATTGGATTTTTTGCATCCAAACGCGTTTCGAATATTACAGATTATTATGTAGGTGGAAAAAAGCTTAACTACTGGATCGCTGCCCTATCTGCCAGATCTACAGGAGAATCAGGATGGCTGCTTATTGGTGTTACAGGCATGGGTGCCCTTATTGGGGTCAGCGCATTTTGGATTGTGGTGGGAGAAGTGCTTGGGGTTTGGCTATCCTGGCAATTCATGGCAAAAAAATTCAAGCGAATGACCGATGAATATGATTCTATAACCATTCCTGATTTTCTGGTAAGTCATTTTAAATCCACCACACATACGATTCGGATTATCGCTGCTACGGCACTCTCTGTTTTTGTAATTATCTACGTGAGTGCTCAGATCGATATTACGGGTAAAACATTTGAATCTTTTTTAGGCCTTAATTATTATACTGGAATTGGAATCGGTTTTGGAATTGTTATTATGTACATTTTTTCCGGTGGATTTCTCGCAGTAGCATGGTCTGATTTTTTCCAGGGATCCCTCATGTTTGTGGGGCTTTTACTTCTACCTGTGGTTACTTATTTCAGTCTTTCCGGCGACACATCCATAGTTGACGGTTTGCGGTCCATAGACCCTGCCTTATTAAATATATGGGGAGCGGGTGGATTGACACTCATGAACGGTGTAGCCATCCTTGGTCTTTTATCTATCGGAATCGGATTTATGGGCTCGCCCCAAGTGTATGTTCGCTTCATTGCCATTAGAGATGAAGCTGAGATCGAAAAAGGAAAGTGGGTTGCGCTTTTCTATACACTAATTACCGACACAGCCGCTGTCATGATTGGAATTTTGGGGCGATATATGCTCACCCAAGCAGGGGATAATCCCGAATTGATCTTGGGCAATGCAGCCGAAAATGTCCTTGCTCTCGTGTTGGGACAAGTCATGCCTACCTTAATTATTGGGATTTATATTGCTGCTGTTTTGTCGGCGGTCATGTCCACGGTGGATTCACTTTTGGTTGTGGCTTCCAGTGCTGTCACTCGTGATTTTTATCAACAAATATTTCATCCAAATGTGGAAGAGAAACGGCTTATGGGATTATCAAAAAAGGTGACCCTGGCGCTTGCAATTCTCGCTTTAATCGTGGCATTATGTGTATCTGTTTTATCACCAACCCGAACCGTTTTTTGGTTTGCAATTTTCGGTTGGTCCGGAATTGCTGCAACATTTTGCCCTGTAATAATTTTGTCTATTTTTTGGAAAAATTATACCGAAAAAGGTGCAATTGCCTCAATGATTACAGGGTTTCTTTGCATACCATTTTTCAAATTTGTGGTTCCCGGTTTTTCATCTTTTGAACCTTATATAACTAAATTAGATGTAATGCTACCATCGGTTTTGTTTGCAATGATTGCAGGGTGGGTCACCAGCGGGGCTTTTAAAAAATAACTTTTCTCATCACAAAACTAATTTTGCAAATATCTTTTCTAGTTTAATCCTGATTCATACAAATTGATTTATGTAAATTGTATGAAGTAAATGTTAAGATGAAGGAGGATCAATGGCTTTGCTTGCCCAAACAGAAATCCAATCTGCTGTAGACAAGCTGGACGGCTGGACATATTCTGATAATGCCATTCATAAAACCATCACTTTTGATTCCTATATGGATGGGATAGGGTTTGTTAATCAACTTGCGGAACATGCAGAAGCAATAAATCATCATCCAGATCTAACCGTTGGATGGTGCCAAGTTCGTGTTACATTTACTTCTCATGACCAGGGCGGTGTGACGGATCAATGTATAGCAATGGCTAAGGCCGTTCATTCAATTTTATAATAAAAACGAGTTTATTCCATGAAAAAGATTTTATTTAACTGTTTATTCCTTTTTTCTTTTTTAACCAGTCAGAATATCACGTCTGCTGTTAAAGCTACTTCTAATCCTGTCATGGATGGGGATGTTTTGAACGATTTGGCATGGAACGATGTACCTGCAGTAACAACTTTTATTCAAAAAACACCTGACGAGGGTGACAGTGTATCTGAAAAAACGGTGGTGAAGGTTATGTATTCAGATAAAATATTTTATGTGTCGGTGGTATGCTATGACTCAAAGCCCAATGAAATTGTTATTTCTGATACACGCAGGGATTCGCCACTCAATAATTCAGACAGTTTTTCATTTATTATTGATACATTTAAGGATTTTCAAACGGGGTATCTCTTTGGTACCAATCCTGCAGGAATCGAATATGATGCCCAAATTACCGGAGGAGGAGAAGGGGGGAGTATGATGCGCCGGTTCAGCATGGGGACAGGAGGCGGTTTCAACGTAAACTGGGATGCTGTTTGGGAAGTTAAATCGCAAAAAGGAGATTTTGGCTGGAGTGCCGAATTTGCCATTCCATTTAAAACACTTCGCTATGCAACCAATAAGGATCAGTCTTGGGGAATTAATTTTGAACGGGTAATTGCACGGAAAAAAGAGGAAGCCCATTGGTCACCCATTTCAAGGCAGCATACAATGAATCGTTTGGTCTCGGCCGGAACCTTAACACACATGAATGTTCCGACTTCCCGTAATATTAAGATTATGCCCTATGTATTGGGTCAAAACAATGTAAACAAGAGTGAAACCACATCAAAATCCAGCGATGGAAACTTTGGATTGGATGCAAAATTAAGTATAGGGTCTTCAATGTCCTTGGATCTAACCTATAATACTGATTTTGCCCAAGTGGAAGCAGATGAACAGCAGATCAACCTGGATCGGTTCAGTTTATTCTTCCCCGAAAAACGGGCATTCTTTTTAGAGAATGCAGGACTTTTTTCTGTAGGTACCGGTGGTGGTTTTTTCGGTCCAGACATCGAAATGTTTTTTAGCCGCCGCATTGGCGTCGGTCCCGATGGGGAACCTGTACCCATTGTTGGTGGGGGAAGACTCACGGGGACTTTTTCAGGGATGAAAGTAGGTATGCTGAGCATGAGAACAGATAAGGTGACAGATATTACTGATGCCAATGAATATTCCGTACTTCGGTTGAAAAAAGAGTTGCCGAATCGAACCCATATCGGTGCCATGTATACAGCACTGGATCACAAGGGTAAGGATGGCTACATGAACCAATCATACGCTTTTGATGCCCAATTGGGCATCGGGGAGTTAAGTAAGATTGTTGTATTTGCCGGTTTAACCGATACACCAGACATGGAGAAGGATAATGCATATGCTTACAGAATGGAGTTTGTGCGGGACACAAAACAAGTTTCTACTTCTGCATCTTATACGGAAGTGGGTGCAAATTTTAATCCGGAAATGGGTTACCTCAAACGGGAGAATTATCGAAAATGGTCTGGTCGGATATTTACACGGTTTAGACCTAAAAATAAATTGGGATTGCTTGAAATAAGACCCCATGTCAATTATGATGGTTATTGGAAACTTGATGGGTTTCAGCAATCAGGGAGATGGCATATTGATAATCATTGGGAGTTTCGATCGGGATTTGAAATACATACAGGAACCAATTTGGTTAAAGAAGGGGTTATTGAAGCTTTTGAAATATCTGATAGTGTTTTTGTTTCCGCAGGAATTTATGATGACCAGGAAATTCAAATTATGATTATGACGAACCAAGCTAAACCGATAAGTTTCAGCTCGATGAATCGTATCGGTGGATTTTTTGGCGGAGATCGAATCAACATCACACCCACAGTTCGTTTGCGCTACAAAGATCGATTCACATCTGAATTTAGTTCCAATTTTAATAAAGTCAATTTACCCGGCGGTAATTTTACCACCAATTTACTTCGGGCACGTCTTACGTATTCTTTTACGCCGAAAATGTATATTCAATCTCTCCTTCAATATAATAACCAATCAGATCAATGGTCTATGAATTGGCGGTTTATCTGGCAGC
>JAPYOT010000058.1 GCA_029938045.1 Fidelibacterota bacterium
TTTTAGAGGATGCTTTTGAGTTTGATGTGGATGCTTTATGTGATGGCGAATCGGTCCACATCGGAGCCGTAATGCAGCATATTGAAGAAGCGGGGATTCATTCCGGTGATTCAGCTTGCGTACTCCCACCTTATCGCATTACAACGGAAGCCATGGATGAAATCATTCGCATCACCAAGGCTTTGGCCCTTGAACTGAATGTGATTGGTCTCATAAACCTTCAGTTCGCTTATAAGGATGGACAAGTTTATGTATTGGAAGTGAATCCAAGAGCCAGCAGAACAGTTCCTTTTGTCAGTAAGGCAACCGATGTTCCATTGGCAAGAATTGCATCCCAATTGGCCATAGGAGCCAAGCTATCTGAATTTGATTTAAAAGAGTGGGATGCAATTAATCATGTGGCGGTTAAGGAGGCAGTGCTCCCATTTAATAAATTCCCGGAGGAATCTATTTTCTTAAGCCCGGAAATGAAATCAACAGGTGAAGTGATGGGCATTTCAAAAACCATGGGAGAATCCTTTCGCAGGGCATCCATCAGTGCCGGCAATATTTTGCCTGATTCCGGTACGGTTTTTATTTCTGTAAACGATTCTGATAAATTGAATTCAATTCCTATCGCAAGAGATCTTCATGAAATTGGGTTTAGATTGATGGCAACCGCAGGTACAGCCAAAGAATTAAAACGAAATGGAATACCTGTGAAGTCTGTTTTTAAAGTGGGTGAAGGGCGACCCAACGTGGTGGATGGCATTAAAAATGATGATGTTAATTTGGTAATAAATACACCCATGGGAGCCCAGGCAAGATATGATGAAGAATCTATCGGGCGATCCTGTATTCAAAAAGGGATCCAAGCTATCACAACACTTTCCGGCGCTGCCGCAGTTGTGAGAGCTATTCGGTTGGCGGGGAAGAAAATTGAGGTAAAATCAATTCAGGAATATCATAATTAATGTAATTTCCGCCCCGTTATTTTAGCCGCGAATATCGCTAAGGATCGCATATAACTCTTAGTGTTACTTCGTGTTCTTAGTGGCGAAAAAAGATGAGTACACCAACCAAACGCGTCGCATTCCATACTTTGGGGTGCAAATTGAATTTCTCGGAGACGGCTACCATCTCCCGTGACTTTATTCGTCATGGATTTGAAAAAGTTGATTACCGAGATGAAGCGGATATTTACGTTCTGAATACTTGTTCGGTTACAGAGAATGCAGATAAAGAAGCCCGAAAACTCATTCGGCAGGCTAAACGCAGAAATCCATATTCGTCTATTGCCGTCATTGGATGTTATGCTCAATTGAAGCCTAATGATATTGCAGCAATTGAAGGTGTAGATATAGTGTTGGGTGCGGAAGAAAAATTTAATTTATTGAATCATTTAGATTCCATTGATCTGAACATTGGTACAAAAGTGATTCAATCCGAGATTGATCATTTGCACACCTTCACACCGTCCTATTCTTCCGGGGAACGAACGCGATCATTTTTGAAGGTGCAGGATGGCTGTGATTACACTTGTTCGTTCTGTACGATCCCATTAGCCCGGGGTGAAAGCCGCAGCGATACCATTAAAAGCACTATGAAAACTGCTATGGAAGTGGCCGCAACGGACGCGAGAGAGATAGTGCTCACCGGTGTAAATATTGGCGATTTCGGGAAAGGATCTCACGAAACATTTTTTGATCTCATTCATCAATTAGATTTACTTGATGGGATTGATCGAATTCGTATTTCTTCCATTGAACCGAATTTAATTACAAATGAAATTATAGAATTTTGCGCCAAATCCGAAAAGTTCATGCCCCATTTTCATGTGCCACTGCAGTCTGGTTCAGACAAAATTTTGAAGGCGATGCGACGGAGATATAAAAGGTCATTATTTGAACATAGAATGTTAAAAATAAAGGAATGTATCCCAGATGCTTGCATTGGTGTGGATGTGATTGTGGGGTTTCCCGGTGAAACAGATGATGATTTTCTCGATACATATCATTTTCTCAACGAATTGGATATTTCCTATCTTCATGTATTTACCTATTCAGAGCGGCCCAATACAGATGCGGATGAAATGGGGAAAGTGGTATCCAAAGAAAAGCGCGCGGAACGCAGCAAAATGCTCCACATTTTGTCCGATAAAAAAAGACGTTTTTTCCACGATCAATTCATTGGAAACAATCGCCCGGTTCTTCTTGAGAATATGAAAAATGGGAAAATTATGGGTCACACCGATAATTATATTCACGTACAAATTGATGGTGCCCCTGAACTTGTCAATACTATTAAATCTGTAAAACTTACCTTAAATCATGGTGCCGTTGTGGATGGAGAATTGTAACTAATTTTCTTTGCGACCCTACAACTTTGTGTTAAAATAAAATGATCCGCCTTGAGAACATATCTAAATCCTTCCCGGATGGCGACTTATTTAATCATGTAAATATATTTATAAAGCGTGGAATGCGTATTGGACTTGTGGGTCCGAATGGATCGGGAAAAACCACATTGCTCCGTATAATGCTGGGAAAAGAATCCCCCGATTCAGGAAGTATACAAGTAGATAAATCCATCACCATTGGATATCTTGCCCAGGATATTGTTGCTGGCACCGGACGATCCATTTTAGAAGAAGTGTTGGATACTTATCCGGAGGTACGTGATCTGGAAGGAAAAATTCTTTCCTTGTCTGAAGCGATTTCCAAAGACCATAACAACATGGAATTGATAAATAAGTTGGGCGATGCACAGCATCGCTTTGAATCCTTGGGTGGTTGGAATCTTGAAGACAAAGCAAAAAAAATATTGAGTGGTCTCGGATTTTCTGATGAAAAATTTACACAGCCCATGGATGTATTTAGTGGCGGCTGGCGAATGCGCGTGGCACTGGCGTCTATTCTTTTACAGGAACCGGATATCCTTTTTTTGGATGAACCCACTAATCATTTAGATTTGGAGGCGACCATTTGGCTGGAATTATTTTTGTCCAATTGGAGAGGTGGGTTGGTTATGATTAGCCATGATAGAGCCTTTTTAGATCGGTCCATAAATAATATTCTTGAAATTGATCTAAAAAAGATTACGCTATATTACGGGAATTATACAAAGTTCACTGAAGAAAAAGCATTGCGGATGGAGCAGCACAAGAATGCCTATCGTAATCAGCAAAAACAGATTAAAGATACAGAACGCTTCATAGAGAGATTTCGATCTAAAAATACCAAAGCAACTCAAGTTCAAAGCCGAGTAAAAATGCTGGATAAATTGGAAAAGATTGAAGCGCCTACTGAACAAAAGCATAGCATGCATTTGAGATTACCCCAGCCAAAACGATTGCCCTTGAATGTGGCATCCTGCCGAAATGTGACCAAACACTACGGGAATATTGAAGTGTTTAATAATATGGACATGTTGGTGGAACGGGGACAAAAGATTGGATTGGTTGGGCATAATGGTGCGGGGAAATCAACACTATTAAAAATGTTAGCCGGCGTTGAATCCGTTTCCTCCGGTGCAATTCGCATGGGTTCCAATATAGATAGGGCCTATTATGCCCAGCATCAATTAGAAACATTAGACCCCGATGATACCGTTATTGAATCCATCCAAAAAGTAAGTCCGGGCTGGAGCGAGACAGAAATGAGAACTTATTTGGGGAGCTTCATGTTTTCTGGAGATGAAATTGAAAAATATGTAAAAGTGCTTTCCGGTGGTGAAAAAGCGAGGGTGGCTTTGGCAAGGATGCTGGTAGAGCCGTCCCATTTACTTTTATTGGATGAACCTACAAACCATCTAGATATGATGACTCGAAATGTGGTGGAACGAGCACTCATTCAATTCTCCGGATCTATTGTTTGTATTTCCCATGATCGCCACTTTTTGAATAATGTAACAAATCTCACCTGTGAAGTGGGGGGTGGTGACATCCGCTTATTTGAGGGGAATTACGAATATTACGCATGGAAAAAACAGGAAGAAAAATCAGAAGAAACTTTCTCTCGAACAGTAAAAGTCGAACGCAAGGGAAAGTCTGATTATAAAGAAAGAAAGAAAACCCGTAACCGTCTGGCGTGGATTGAGAAACGGTTTAAGGTTATTGAAAAAGAGATTAATGAACAGCGTGGGATAACTCAAGATTCATCCACTGGGGATGATTATGAATTGTTACAAAAAGCAATGGGAATCATGAATCGTTTAGAAAATGAGTATTTAGAATTGATGGAAGAGCAGGAAACGTTAACCACTATCCACGTGTAAAAACCCAATCGGACTCTGATGAGTGTTGTTGATTAAACGTATAGCCATCTTGATTAAAGTTTTTCAATAAAATCGAATTGGTAATTTGATTTGTGATTAAATAATTTACCATTGCTCCACGTGCCTGTTTCGCAAAAAACCCAATCGTTTTATACATGTTAATTTTCTTTTCTCTGAAATGAATCGTTATCACTTTTGCCTTTAATCGATTCTTTTTAATCGATTTGAAATACTCATTAGATGCCAAATTAATGATTATTTCATTTTCATCTTGATTGAGTATATCCGTAATAGTGTTTCCCCAAAAATCGTAAATATTCCTTCCATTTTTATTGGCAAGTTTTGTCGTCATTTCTAATCGATAAGACTGTATTAAATCCAAAGGACGAAGCACACCATATAACCCGGAAATAATGCGCAATTGAGATTGAGCAAAAATTAAATTTGTTGACGAAAAACTTTTTGCATCAATATGATTAAACACTTCACCTTTAAAAGCGAATAATGCTTGTTTTGTATTTTGTGGATTATCTTTGAATTCATAATTTTGAGTCTTTTTATAAGTTTGTTCTGATAAAGTTTCACTTAACGACATTAATTCTGCAAGTTTGGGTTTAGACATTTTCTGCATCAATACCATCAATTGATTTGTTTGTTTAATCTGTCTTGGGTAGGATGTTGCTACACCAGAAAGAAGAGAAAAATCTTGCGTTTTTGACGGAGAAAGAACAGTGAGCATTTTATTATTTCATTCAGTTATTGGGATTCGCCAAAGGTTAAAGAGCAATAAAGTATTATTTTTTATAAACTTCAACGGGAGGACAAGTACAGATAAGATTCCGATCACCATATGCATTATCAATTCTTCCCACAGACGGCCAATATTTATGATTATTTAAATAAGGCGCGGGGTAGGCTGCTTTTTGTCTTGAATATGGGTGATTCCATTCGTCTGATGCAATAGCATGGGCAGTGTGCGGGGCGTTTTTTAGTGGATTATCTTCAGCATCCATTTTCCCATTGATGACATCATCTATTTCATTTTTGATTGCAATCATGGCATCACAAAAACGATCCAGTTCCTTCTTCGATTCACTTTCTGTCGGTTCAATCATGAGTGTCCCCGGCACTGGAAAAGACATGGTGGGTGCATGGTAACCATAATCAATCAATCGTTTGGCAACATCTTCATCAGAAATGCCTGATTCTTTTTTGAGGGGACGTAAATCGAGAATGAATTCATGGGCTGAATATCCTTGAGCCCCACGGTAAAGAATAGGAAAATAGCTCTGTAATTTATGGGCCATATAGTTCGCATTTAATATGGCAATTTCTGTAGAAGCTTTGAGTCCATCATCTCCGAGCATAGCAATATAGGCCCAGGAGATTGGGAGGATTCCTGCACTACCCATTGGTGCGGCAGATACAGCATGAATTGCTGTTTCACTATTATTTAAAATCGGATGTCCAGGTAAAAATGGGATTAAGTGATTGGCCACACAGATGGGTCCCATCCCGGGACCCCCGCCGCCATGGGGGATGGCAAATGTTTTGTGTAGGTTAATATGACAGACATCCGCGCCGAATTCTCCAATCCGAGCCAAACCCACCATGGCGTTTAAATTGGCGCCATCCAGATACACCTGTCCGCCATTGTCGTGAACAATATTACAAATGTCCCCGATGGCTTCTTCAAATACACCGTGAGTGGAGGGGTAGGTGACCATAATCGCCGCAAGGGTTTCTGAATGCTGTTCTGCTTTCGCTTTTAAATCTTTAACATCAATATTCCCATTGTCATCACATTCAACCACAACAACCTTCATTCCGCACATAACAGCACTGGCGGGGTTCGTGCCATGGGCAGACGCAGGAATCAGACAAATATTTCGATGATTATTCCCATTATCTAAATGGAATGCACGGATAACCAGAAGGCCTGCATATTCGCCTTGGGCACCGGAATTGGGTTGGAGCGAACATCCCTGCAATCCAGTCATATCCATGAGCCAATCCGAAAGGGTCTTAGCTAATGCTGAATAACCTTGTGTTTGATCTGCCGGTGCAAATGGATGGAGATAGGCAAACTCCGGCCAGGTGATGGGCATCATTTCAGCAGCAGCGTTGAGTTTCATGGTGCAGGAACCCAAAGAAATCATGCTGGTATTCAGGGTTAAATCTTTGGTTTCCAACCGATGGAGATACCGCATCATTTCTGTTTCAGTATGATAGTTGCTAAATACCGAATGGGTGAGGAAATCATTGGCCCGTGCATCCTGTAAATCAAACCCGTTGGTTCTACTTGATTTTTCCGTCTTAAAAACAGTTAAGATATCTGAGAGGTCTCCGGGGGAAACCGTTTCATCCAAAGCAATGCCCACGTCACCATTATCATAATAACGGAAATTCATATTGCTGAATTCTGCCCGATTTTTTATTTCATCATCAGGTATGTTATTTAATCCGATTCTTATCGTATCAAAAAATTGGTCATGAACAATATGATAACCACCTGCCGAGAGTGCTGTGGC
Organism: Fidelibacterota bacterium; assembly: GCA_029938045.1. Classification (GTDB taxonomy): domain Bacteria; phylum Fidelibacterota; class Marinisomatia; order Marinisomatales; family TCS55; genus TCS55. The sequence goes on from JAPYOT010000058.1 coordinate 6,786, forward strand.
TAAATCTTTTGTTTTACCATGAATACGTTTGGCAATGGCGCGAATACCCTCCGCCCCATGATATACAGCGTACATTCCTGCCATAACGGCGAGTAAAACCTGAGATGTACATATATTGGATGTGGCCCGATCCCGACGAATATGCTGTTCCCGGGTCTGGAGTGCCATGCGATAGGCTGGATTGCCATGGCGGTCCACCGAAACGCCGATGATTCGTCCAGGCATTTTACGTTTATATTTTTCTTTTACTGCCATGAAAGCGGCGTGGGGCCCCCCAAATCCCATGGGAACACCAAACCGCTGTGAACTCCCAATAGCCACATCAGCACCCATATCTCCCGGTGAAGGGAGGAGGGCTAAACTTAATAAATCGGTGGCCATTGCAATAGCCACACCTTGGTCATGGGCTTTTTGACAAAGGTCAGAATAGTTAACCACTTTTCCATCTGTGGCAGGGTACTGGATTAAGGCACCGAAAACATCATCACTAAAATCAAATGTGTCAGTGGATTGAATCGAGAGTTCAATGCCAATGGGGTTCGCCCGTGTTTTCAGGACATCAATGGTTTGGGGATGGCAATTTTCGGCTACGAGAAATCGATTTCTTTTTTGGGCTGAATGAAAAAGCATAATCATGGCTTCTGCCGCGGCTGTGGCTTCGTCCAGAAGTGAACCATTGGCAATATCTAAACCAGTCATATCTGTCACCATGGTCTGAAAGTTCACCAACGCTTCCAGGCGACCTTGAGAAATTTCAGCCTGATAGGGAGTATAAGCTGTATACCAACCAGGATTTTCTAATATATTTCGTTGAATAACCGGCGGTGTAATGGTGCCGTAATATCCCATCCCAATATAAGATCTGGCTACAATATTTTTTGATGCAATCCCCTTTATTTTTTTCAGGAGGGAAAATTCATCCAGCCCTTGTCCAATATGGAGTCCGAATTTAGTCTGGATTGTTTTTGGGATTGTTTTATCAATTAACGCATCAATGGACTTCAATCCCAATTGGGAAAGCATTTCCTGTTGCTCTGCCAAGTTGGGACCAATATGCCGACGTGAAAAATCCTGGGTAATATCTTTTAACAATGAATTATCTTTATGATTCTATTAAATAAATTGGATTAAAATATGCCAATAAATTAAGGATGACCCATTGGTTTCCCCATTAATAATTTAAGAATCAGGCTATAGTCGAGAACTATCTGAAGTAGGGATTCGAGATTTTACCAATATGAAGACAGTTTATATTCGGTAGATTTTAAACTGGATCGATTATTTATTAAGTTCGCTCAAATAATATTTATCAAAAGCAGCGAGCAAACTTTCCTGCCCGGAATAAGGTGCAGGGGAATATTTTTTAGACTGGATTCCTAATTGAGATAATTCAGATATGTACCAGTCTTGCTTATTGGTCATATCCCAGAAATGCACCGCATCTTTTGTGTTGTATTTTCCTGAATTCACTACATCTTTTGTAAATAACCACGAACAATTCACTTTGCATTTATCTACACCATCAGGCCAAACTGTATGGTACATGACATATTCCGGGTGGAGACTCAATAGCATATTGGGGAAAATGGCATAATAATACACCCGGTTTAAGTTTTCATCTGTTATACCACTTAATGGTGGGCAACATAATTCACCGCTGGCGGTGATACTGTCTTTGTCATCATTAAATTCCATATAGCCACCTAAAAAAGGGCCTTCATGAAGATCATTTCTACCGCCCATATAATTGTGAATGGCAGCCAGTTCGGGATGAAGAATAGGGCAGTGGTAACATTCACAATAATTTTGGACAACTAATTTCCAGTTACCTTTTACGTTGTACTCGATCGTTTTCTGAATAACCAAATTAGAAATATTCCAGGGGCTAAAACGATCTTTTAAGGGCGCAAAAACAGAATCAAAGTCTTCAGCATCATCAGATAAATTAATAAAAATAAATCCTTCCCATTCTGCCAGTACTACGGGATGAAGCGGATAATCTTTTTTATCAAATCCATCCACTGCATCCATGTGTGGGGCTCCAATGAGTTTACCCTTTAAATTGTAAGTCCAGCCGTGGTAACCACATTGAATGGATTTTGAAAATTGTCCCGATTCATTTTTACAAATGCGGGTTCCACGATGTCGGCATACATTATAATGGGCTTTTAATTCTCCATTTTCATCTCGAAGAACAATTACGCTTTCCGTGTCAATTTTGATCACTTTATATTGGCCATTTTCTGTCAAATCCATTGATCGACCAGCGCAAATCCAATTATTCAGGAATAGATTCTCATACTCTTTTTGGAGAACGTCCGAACTGGTATAATATTCCCGCTCTAATGTATGAGCACCCGGTTCCAGAGTTTCGGCTGTCTTTTTGAAGGTCATCTTTTCAATATTTCTTTAGCTGCATTAAATCCATTGGCGCCATGGAGACCGCCGCCGGGATGGGTTCCCGGTCCGCAAAGATATAGATTCTCAATGGGTGATTTATATTGGGCTGTACTTATGGTGGGTCTCATAAACATGAATTGATCCAAAGTCATTTCTCCATGATTCAAGTTTCCTTCTGTGAGCCCAAATTGACTTTCTAAATCCACAGGGGAAAGTACGGATGACGATTCAATCAGTGATGAAATCCCGGGAGCATAATTCTCTAAAACCTGAATTACATTATTATTTAATTGGACTTTCAATTCTTCAGACCATTTCATTCCCCGTAAATGATAGGGCGCATATTGAACCGTAGCAGAAAGAACATGTTTTCCATCTGGCGCAAATTCAGGGTTTATTACCGATGGAATGGAGAATTCCACATAAGGATCTTCAGCGAGCCGTCCATATTTAACCGAATCAGACGTTCGTTCTAAATATTCAATAGAAGGGCTGGCAGAAAAAAGAGTACCCATTTGATCTTCAGTAACTCCCTTGATTTCCGGAAGTGCGTTTAATGCAAAATGAATTCGGGCTGTGCTGCCCCGGTATTTAATATTTCGCAGTTGGGTTGCAAAAGTTGGATTCAGCTTTGATTGTCCCACCAAATTAATAAAGGTATTCCGAGGGTCTAATCCGGATACAATTTGGTCTCCTTGAATTGTTTCGCCACTTTCCAAGGTTACACCGATGCAAACACCATTTTCCACATTGATGGCACTGACTTTTGAATTTGTCTGAATTTCTACATTAACAGTTTCAGCGGATAGTTTTAAAGCATTGGCCAATTCACTCGTGCCGCCTTTTACAAAATGAGCATTTTGAAATACGCCTTTACTATGAACATGCTGATGCAAAAGATTAAGTCCTGTAGCTGCAGCGAATGGACCAAATGAAAGATGGTGAATTCCTGCTGTAGAAATAGCAGCCCGGAGCAATTCATTTTCGAACCACTCGTCCACCAACTCCGGCATCATCATGGGTGCTACCCGCATAAAATCTACCAAACCACGGGTGCCGTGTTTCCGGATAGGGGATAACATTGAGCGCATGGAGAATGCTTCTTTTAATCCGATGTTGGGTAATTTGGGCGGTGTCAATTCATAGAGTTTTTCTATAAAGTAAGTCAGGTTATCAATGTATTCCGTGAAGGCTTTCCACACTTTTGCATCTTTTTCTGAATGGTTCGCAATGGAACCTGCCGTTTCATTCGGGTCACGATGAAAACCAATATGCTGACCTTGAGTGTCCAATGCAATTCGGACTAAATCGGGGGAATGAAGTTCCAATCCATGAGACTCGAGATTCAATTGCCTTATGACTCGCGGATCAATCCATTTTACTACATCATATATATCATTGCATTTAAATCCTGGCGCGAATTCTGAAGCGGAAGCCAATCCGCCAACTTGGTTTCGTGCTTCAAGGACCAGAACATCCTTTCCGGATTCTCCCAGCATGGATGCGGTAACAAGGCTATTTATTCCGCCACCAACAACGATTACATCAAACCGGCTCATGACCAAATCCCCAAAATCTTTTTTGCTGCCATTTCGCCGG
>JAPYOT010000059.1 GCA_029938045.1 Fidelibacterota bacterium
ATCCGAAGACTGCCGAGGAAATTGCCATCAGCGATCAACGGGATCCGGCTCCAGTTGATATGACACCATGGGCATCTGCAAATAAAGCATCCATTGCTATTATGAGTGTGACTGTTGGGATTTACATATTATTAGTATGGATTTCAAATTAATCGATAGAAATCTCTATGAAATGCATTTTTGCTTGACTTGACAAAACCGAGTCATTATTAAAATGGTGAGTCATAAAAATTTCAAAGCGTCATATCTTTTAATATCAATTTGAATTCCGAAAGGATTGATGCTGTAACTCCCCATACTTTTCGTCCTTCAAAGTTATAAAAGGGGACGATAGCCTCCTGTCCTCGAATTTCCCAATTTTCTGACTGAAATATTTGGTCATCTAATAGAGTTGAAAGAGATACAGTAAATAATTTATTCACTTCCTCAATCTGAATATTTGTAGAGGGTTCTTTATTACACCACCCTATAAAAGGATGGACCATAAATCCGGTTACCGGTATATAAAATGGCGTGAGACCGCCTACCAATTGTATTATATTTTTATCGACACCAATTTCTTCTTCGGTTTCACGGATCGCCGTTTCTTGGAGTTGTTCTCCATCCTCCCTGGCACCTCCCGGTAAGGAAATTTGCCCTTTGTGATGTTCCACGGCATCGGTTCGTTTGGTGAGAAAAAAATGAATATCATTATTTTTAGGAAATAAAAGAATCAAAACAGAAGCGGGTACTGGTGTTTCAATTGAATTAAAAAAAGAAAATGGTGTTTGGCTTTGAACCTTGGCTAATTGATGCGCCTCTTGTCCAGGCAGTGAATTGGAAAGGCGTTTTTGTAATGATGCGACCAAATGATTTAATTCTGTTAACATGACTTGAAAAGTTATTTCTTTTTTCATAAATCTCCCGCAGGTTTATTACCTATTTATGGCTTACAAACATATCATTTGGGATTGGAACGGTACATTAATCAATGACAGGCATTTTTGTATCAATATTATGAACGGTGTCTTGCGGCGACGAAATATTAAAGAAATGACTGAAGAGTGGTTCCTGGACAATTCTTGTTTTCCCGTTAAGAACATCTATATCAAACTTGGTTTTGATTTTGAAAAGGAACCATTTTCCATTTCCGGGAGTGAGTTTATAAGTGATTATATGGCCCGGCACCATGAACCGGATTTGCATAAAGAGTCAGAAAGAGCATTGCAATATTTTAAAGATCGCGGGTTAACCCAATCTCTCCTTTCCGCCACCAGCCAAATTATGCTGGATGACATTCTGCAGTATCATGATATACGGGATTATTTTATTAAGATCATCGGCCAGGATAACCATTATGCTGAAGGAAAGGAAGCAGCAGGCAAGGCCTGGGTGGATGAACTGCACTATGGTCCCCATGAAGTTTTATTTATTGGTGATACGATTCACGATCATGAAGTTGCAAAGCTTATTGGCGCTGATTGTGTGTTGGTGTCCAACGGTCATGTGAGTCTAGAGCGATTGAAAAATACAGGAGCACCGGTTTTTGAAGATTTAACAGGTGTTATAAATTGGTACGAAAGTTAGTTTAAAATCGAATGCCCAGAGAAAGTCGTTGGACATTTTTTAGTCGCCCAAAAGCAGAATAAGAATAATCTAATTTGATTTGAGTTGCTGATCCGCCAATTCGATAATGAACACCGCCACCAAATGTGAGGCCTTCTTCTGAATCCTCCCTAAAAAGAGTGGTAACACCGCTTCTTAAGAAGAAGGTTTCTGCCAGAGCATATTCTAATCCTGCATTTACCCATTCGACGTTATCATTGGGATGGAGTGCATCCACAGCAAAACTGAGCCGCATTTTTTCCGACTCAATTATTTCCCCTGAAAGGCCCACTCGGAATAAGAGAGGTAACGGAAATTTATCTGTCTCGTACATGGCATTGACAAATTCAACATTTCCACCATTATTCGGATCCGGATCAATACTAAATTTTTGATCTCGCCCAGTCATTTGCATTTCAGATCCATAATTGGACAAACTGGCACCAAGCCGAATTCCATTAAAAGGTGTCACAAATAGTGCACCCAAATCTGCAGCAACGGAAGATGCGCTGGCATGCCAAATATTTTGTCGGATATATTTAATATTACCACCAATAGAAAATTGGTCTGTCAATTTCCGTGCATAGGTGAAGTTCATGGCTAAATCACCTGCATTAAAATGTTCCCCTGTACCGTTGGGTTTTTCAACAGTACGGACCATATCCTCCGGCACAGATAAACTCGTCAGGCTAAAACCAATAACACCGGCAGCATTTAAATTGATGGCAAAGGCTGCATGTGTGAATTGGATGCCGGCCAGCCAGCTACTATTCATGAACATGGTTTCCATTCTACCAATAGAAGTAAGGCCAGCGGGATTCCAGTACATGGAACTTAAATCACCCTTCATGGCTGTAAACGCATTTCCCATGGCTGAGGCGCGGGCATCTACACCAATTTTTAAGAACTGGGCTGCTGTTGTTCCCGTTTTGGTAATGGTTGCACTATTATCTAACTGAGCAAGCAGGAGGGAAGAGAAAATAATAAATGTTGAAAAAATCTTCATTTAATGACTGCCAGTCTTCCGATTTTTTCTCCCAGTTCTCCTGCATCAATATGATAGATATAGACCCCGTAAGCGATAGGGAAATTATCTTTTGTTGTCAAATCCCATGACTCTTGTCCATCATCATATGCGGATGTATGAGATATCTCTTTTACCAGTTCTCCCGTGGTTGTATAAATCCGAATGGTACATTCGTTTGGGAGTTTGTCAAAATATACTTTACGCGGTCCACGATCGCGAGGGTTTTGACGATCGAGTGGTTCTAGGATATTTGTGACCACATATGGGTTGGGAACCACTCGGATATCATCCAATTTATTGGTGGCCATTTCTGGGTTAATAGCTGATGCTTGGGTCTGATATTGATATATATCTGCAGAAGTAAAAGGTCGATGGGTGGCAATGTAATACACATCACCTCCAATGGGGTGGGTGACTGTTACATCCTGAGGTGAATTAAAATCAATTTGCCAGGAAACATTAAGCCCATCTCCTTCTTCGAGGATGACCACACTTTCACCAAAGTCCCATGTCTTATTTCTAATCTTATAATCCAGGACAACAATTTTCTTTTTGAAAGGTATGATACCATGAGTCACATCCCAGATTTGGAATGGGGCAGTTGCTGTACCCAGAGAACTGGTATCAGCAATATCGTTAAACCAGCGAATTTCATAATCTGCCGCCCGCATATTGGATGTTTTACCATCATAGGGACCCACTGTGGCAGTGTAATTCCCAGTGCTGCCATCGGTCCATTTTGATTTCTCATCATTCAGTGCTAATGATTTGTCTTTGACATAAAGTTTAATACCGTCAATAACCGGATTGGACTCTTCGTTATTTAATCGTTTACTCTCCCAAAGTGGGTAATGGGTGTACTCGATGGAGACTTGTTCTCCCTCTGTGATAGCTGAATTCAGGGTGTCGGTAACAACCACCTGCCCCGCTTCCGGGAAAAGGATGTAGTCTTTACCCTTTGTCATGATTGATCCGCTACTGTTTTTCAGGATAAAATGTTCGCCATTCACGCGGTTCTTTTTTAGTGTAATATAGACGTTTTTCTTAACAGTTCGGTTTTCAATGACCGGGTTCAGGTCCTCGATGGAATAGCGGGTGGGGCTCACATCAAATGTGATCTGAAATGTGTTGGTATCTTCAATGGCCATGGGATCAAGGATTTCTACAGCAAAATTGCCGGTGCCAAATCCAGCGAGATGTTTAAAGGCAGACACCGTATCCTCAGTTACAAATCCTTTCGTGTAACCTGCCGCTGGTTCACGAGGAACAACAGATGCAGTATTAACATCCAAAAATATTTCGTTGGTCTCGGGGTTGAGGGTGATTGTCTTGGATGATTCGCTTGGCCCAATACCCAAGATCTTTGTACCGTGATCGTAAGAACAAATGGCATAATAGTATCGTTGACCATTGATAACATTATTGGAATCAACAAATGAATGAACAAGTCCTGTATTATTACCCAAATGATAGGCAACACCCCTTCCGTCATAAGGGATATCACTGGGACCTTTATATTCATTGATCAAATCCCATTTGGCCCAGCCACCTGTTTCTGTCGTATGGGGTTCAAATAGGAAGCGGGACCCATTCACGTCTGTAATATTTTGCTGATCTAAAAAGCTCGGGTCTGTACTGCGATAAATCACATATCCTTCAAAATCATATTCTTTAGATATGGGATCCCAGGAGGATTCTGCAATATCATCCCAATATAACGTAACTTTTTCATTCCCGGGGACAGCTGTGAGATTGGGCTTTTCCGGCGGCTTCGCAAATTGATAATTGGTATCATAAATTTGTCGGGCTGTTTTGGCATTTAAGGTCAAATCGTCAAACCCATCCCCTACCAGCAAGGCAATGGAAAAGCGTCTGGCTTCTCCGGCTTTTAGGGTAAAATTCCCGGAGCCATATAAAAAGATATTATCTCCGGCCACATCTGCACTTAATGAGTCGAATTGGCCCGGTGTCATATAAGTGGAATAAATATAATCGTCTTTTGATATCCGATTATTTCCCCCAAAGTTTGGGGCAGCGAAGCTGGTGAGTCCAATCATATCCGACTCGTCTAAATCTGTCCATTCAAAATTCGGTTCTCCCGGCTGCCGAATATCATATGCATTTCCAGCAGTAGGAAGGCCATCTCCCTCTCCCGTATCACCTGTGTTTGGGAGACCATCAATACCAATATCATCTGTTTCAGGATCCCAATCACCATCATCATCGATACCGTTATTGCGGCTTTCATCTATCATGCCGTCTCCGTCATTATCTATTCCATCATGAGGATCTCCGGGACTTTCCAGAAAAATGTATCCGAAATAACCAGGTTTTCGCCCAGCCACGTCGGATTTACCATCTTCGTCCCAGGCATAGACCATATTCATATCTTCATCAAAGTATGAAAGATCATCCTGCCAATTAGAGGGGCCACCAATATGGGGATCTCCCCACATGCCAAATACCACTTCATTCAAATCTTTTGTACTTTTATTTGTCACCTTATATATCAAAAAGATAACGTCTTCTGCCAAGGGGTTAGACCATTGGTAATACCGGCATTCAATTTCAATCCCAAGTCCCAAGCGGGATGAATCTTCCGGGAAGGGATAATATTTAAATTCTAGGTTACTTCGGTCATCCACCACGAAGAATGATTCCAAATCTGCATTGGAAGACCCTTGTCTTAAAGCACCAGGCCATACATGTTTTTTCAAGTTGGCATTATACCATCCTTCAGGCCAACTATCCGGTTTACCGTCTCCATCCCGGTCTAAGTCATTGGAAGTTGGTACCCGGGCACTATTTGGATCTCCATAGGGCACATCTAAATCATTATAGGCCAATGGCTCCCATCCCCAAAAAACTTTACCATCTGGTGAAATTTCACCTCCGAGGGATACGAGCCCGTCACTGATTGCTTTTGCCATCCAGACAGGATTACCATCATCATCCAGGACGGGATCACCATTCGCATCTTTTTTGATATATGCATCTATGTGGCTATTGGGTTTTACAGGAATTTCTGCACCAATAAATGGGCCAAATTCATAACCGTAACCCAACCCTTCCCATACAATATCAGTCACCCGATTCCCCGGGCTGGATATTGATCCAAAATTCCAGATTTCTGTGGTTATCTTATTGCCGTTTAGAATGGCTTTTTGCCGGCGTAAAATCTGATTATCTGCTTGCGCTCTCTTGGTTCGAACTTTTTCACGCCATCGGTAGAAATATTCGTGTTCTACAGAATTCCACTCTTTTTCCGGGCCCGCCATTTTCCATTCTTTTGAAAACTGGCGTGGTTTATCCTGGGCCGAAAGTAGGATGAGTGACCATCCCATAATGAGTGTGATTAAAATTGGTTTTTTCATTTTAAAAATCCAGCGAGAATCCAATGTTAATGGAACGAGGCGCTGTATAATATTGAGGCCTTACCTGATATTCGGACCAGGTGTGAACACCCGATTCACCGTAATGATCTACAAATCCTTTGGTTTCTTGGGTGGATTGAGATACGTAAGTATACCCAGCCCGTCCAGTGTCATTAAAAACATATCTTTCATTTCGGCGATCCAACAGGTTATAAATTTTTGTATATAGAATATACTGGAATTTGCCCACTTTGAAGTTTTTATGGAGACGCATGTCAATCCGCCATTGCCAGGGTTTTCGGCCTGAATTGGAAAGGGGGATATAATTGGCATCGGGGATATTGGGGGTGTAAGGCCAACCACTGGATAATTTACTAATGAGCCCCAGGTTCCAATTTCCCGGGTCACCCACAGATACGGTCGAATTCAGAATATGACGTTGATCCCAAGATAATGGAACAATCCGTTTTTCTTCTTCCTCTCCGGAGAGGGCATTATAATAAAAAGAACCGGAGGTAACACTATTGCCTTCTGTTAGCTGATAAGTATAGTCAATAAAAGCAGACGTTTTCGTTACACGGTCATATCGCTTTGTCAGGCTAAATGTAAATCCTTTTACATTCCCATAGTCCTTATTCATATAAATAGCGTAGTTAGAGGGGCCGTACTTTTCTGAATCATATCGAATGGATTGTAAGGCAAGCAAGTCCCGGATATCTTTATAAAATGCGCTCATTTCAAATGCCATTACACTGGTCAGTTGTTGTTGAAGCCCAAATTCATAGAGGACTGTTTTCTCAGGCTTTAAATCTGCATATCCGATTGTAGGGCCTAACCCGGCGCCAAAAATACTCTTTTTGTATAGCCTTCTCAATGTGGGCATTTGATAAAAATGTCCATAAGAAAAGTGTAGAATTCCTTTGTCTGTAATGGGAAATGCCACACCAATTCTGGGTGATATCATTGTTTTGTTTGACGCTTTTTCCTTTTCACCTTCCGGGTTCAGGAAGTCAGTGATATAATCTTCATTGGGTTTAAATTGGTCAAACCGTACCCCCACATTGGTGATAAAGTGATTGTACTCAATTTTATCCTGAAGGTATGCGGAGAAAAAGGTGGATGTATTGTTATAATGGCTATGGGAGGGGGAATCATTTTCAGGCAGAATGGTTGGTGTGCGATATGTTTGATTATCATAAAGAACGGAAAAGTTTCGCTCATCCAGTTGATCGTTCCGGAAATTAATCCCTGTTTTTACTTCATGGCGATTGGTGACCTGACTGGTGAAATCAAACTTGAAGCTAAATGAACTTGATTTACGGTAGGAATGGCCCCGGTTCGATCCGCCAAAAGAAAAAGTGGATGATGTTGGGGATCCTTTTATCCGGGAGGTAGGCACATATTCAGACGCGTTCAATATCCAATATCGATCCCCGTCTTCAAATTCATTATAGAGAACATATTGTCCCGAACCAAATCGGCCTGCATCATTTTCATGGACAGCGGTACTCAAATCGATGGGCTTGAACTGATACCCGGCATAATCTGTATTGGAAGCTGAAAATATTGCTTCATAAAAACTGCGTTTCCCCAAAGCGTGGTTCACCCGAAGAGAAAAGTTATTATTTGCTGATTCAGATGTGGATGTACCATCGGGGTTATATTTATAATAATGGGAGTATGATTTTGATTTCCCACCACTATGGAGCATTTGTAGAGAAACCTTTAACATGGGGGATACGCGATAAGTGAATTTCCCCAGCAGATTATTGCTGGTTCTTGGGCTCATGGGCACAAATGTACTATCACCGTTCATTTCAATATACCAGTCATCAGAGGTTCTAAAATCGGCAGAATCACCAATGGTATGCTCACGAATACCATAATAATACCCTTCGCTGGATGAAAATCGCCCACTGATATTGAACGTAAACTTTCCATCTTTAGACATGAAAGGCATGGGACCGTTTACCGTTCCTTCGTACACCTTGTTTGTAAAAATATTAAATTGATCAATATTGGTGAAAATATCAGTATCGGAAGATTGATGATCTCCCGATTGATAAGAAAGGCTACCATGATATTTTTTGCCGCCATCCTTTATCTGGAGATTCACTATACCACTCATGGCATTCCCATATTCTGCATTAAAGGCGCCACTCACTACTTTCATTTCTTCTAAAGCTTTATTGGAAATGTTAATAGCGAGACCATTAGTGAAAAATGGGTTAGAGACAGAAACGCCATCTACATAATAGCCAACTTCATTGGATCGGCCGCCTCGAATATGGAGTTCTCCGCCGGCCCCCTGGTTTACGCCGGCCTGTGTGACGAGGACACCTAAGAATGATTCTACAGGCATAACGCTTATTTCATCAGATGTTGTTACTTTTTGTGAGGCAGTTAGATCCTTTTGAACCATTGGACGCTCTGCAAGAACCGTTACTTCTTCGCCTTCGATCACTGCTTCTTTCAGAAGAAAGTTTTGATTTGTCGTGCGATCAAGACTTACACGAATATTTTCTACTCGAAAAGAAGCATATCCAATATAAGAAGCACGCAAGGTGTAATTGCCCGGCGGGATATTTAAAATTACATATTCACCAAATTGATCGGTCGCTGCGCCGTAGGGTGTCCCCTCTAAAAATACATTTACACCAGCCAAGGGATTACCCGATTTTATATCAGTGACTTTGCCAGAGATCTTACCCGTATTACCATAGAGTAATGATGAAATGACCAAGAAAAGAATAGATTTTTTCCAATAGAATCGAATAGCTGCGAACCTCTTTAACTTAATGAAAATTTGATAATAAATAGGTCGAAAATTAATTCATCAATGTTAAAAGGGAATCAAATAAAAAAAGATTTTTTCATTTTTCATTGCGTACACTACTTTTTTGTGTCTATAATTAAATGCTAAAAATATAGGAAAAGAAGGAATTTATATCTTTTTTATTATATTTGTCGCTTAATCTTCGTTAATGTATCATAAAGGAAAATAAAATGAAAAAAATTGTTAAAACCATAATTTTAACTTTTACAATTTCAGCCATGGCTTTGGCTCAAGATTTTGAGCTGCATAGTCTCTTTAATAGCGATTTAAGTAATCCTACTGCCTGGCCAGCTAAGTCCTCTGGACCCCGAGGAATATGGAGCGGTTCTGACCTAGATAAGGACGGAAGAATGGAAGTATTTGCAACTGATTATTCCACTGGATCTGTACACGGATTCGAATGGTATTACGGTGATACCCTAGTCCATGTCTGGACCGGGACATCAAAAAGCACATACGGAAGTACACCAAGGTGGGTTCAAACCGGCGATACGGATGGAGACGGACTTGGCGAAGTAATTATTTTTACAGATTATAGCCAAGTTGATTCAGTGACACTAGCTACTGGTAACCCTGTCCCTGATAGTACGGCAGGTCTCTGGATTTTTGAATGGGATGGTGTTACTGATAATGGGTTTACAACCACTTGGTCGCGAAATTTGCTGACAGTCTTTGATGATACATTAAAACATGCCAGACCGGAGCATTTTACTGTAGGTGATATTGATGGGGACGGCCGGGATGAGATTATAATGGCGAGCAATGGATCAACCAATCCTAACTACGGAACTAAATCAACAACCCATGCAGCTTATTCGGAAGATAGATTTATTATTATGGGCGTTCAGGGGGATATTGGTGTATTACCATCCCTGGTAGAAGAATTTTCAGCTTCACCCAGAGATACGGATAAAGACGGAGTCAGAGAAAATAAATTCGGTGGCGGAAGTCCACAAGGTGTGGTTATTGCAGATACGGATGGAGACGGACTGTTAGAAGCTGTCTGTTTCTCCTGGAACAATCTTTCCTGTTTTATTATCGAAGCTACTGGACCTGATGCTTATGTACAATCTGATACAGGTTATAAATTCGCGGATAGAGATGATTGGACCCTGGCACCGACTGTGGCCGATGTAAATGGTGACGGAAAAGATGAAGTTTATGTGGGCGCATTTTACAAAGGGATTGTTTATGTAATTGGTGATACAGACGGTGATGCAACCACATTTACGACTGACGAGTGGGGTGCCATTGATAGTCTAGCTACTACATGGAATGCAACTTCAAAAAAGGGAAATAAATACGCTCTAGGAGCCGCTGCCCATAACAATGCGTTTGGCGATCCGGCAGTTTTTGTTGGACATGGGGCAGGTTTTAGAAAGTATGATTTCACGGGCACGGATATATTTTCATCCGCCAGTTACACAACAACTGATTTCACAATCGGTTCAGGCCACATCGATTCCACGCAAACCGGTGGTGTAAATAAAATGTTTGCAGGCTCAAACCTTGATGGAGATAAATACGGTGAAGTGCTCCTGGCTTATCAAGGTGTATCTGACAGCTTATACGCAGAAACTGATTCTGCCATGGCTAATCCAAACCGTGTTTTTATCAGAGTATTGGAATGGACCGGTGCCAGCACGGAATTAGCAGTAAAAGGCATTGTTCTCATTACACCTGAGGATTATAAACTGAGCCAAAACTATCCAAACCCTTTCAACCCAACAACAACGATTG
>JAPYOT010000060.1 GCA_029938045.1 Fidelibacterota bacterium
ATGCCTCCGGAGCCTGCAAACCCGTGGGATGATTCGAAAATTGAAATTATCATAAAGTGGATTGATCAGGGCGCAAAAAATAATTGACGAGTCAACGTTTTAAATATTCATATTTTCTTTTAATTATAATACTCACAGGAACATTGTGGGCCGTTCCCCGCTATGCTATGGAGAGTGGTTCCTCCTGTATTCTTTGTCACATTGATCCATCGGGTGGCGGCCTGCGGAATGATTATGGAATTGCTTATGGACTAGATGATTTAGCTCGTAAAACACCCGATAAGATTTCGGGTTATGCCGGGATCATCCTAAAGCATTTTCAAATTGGCGGTGATGTGCGAATTCAATCGGTTTCCAAAAATAAGGGAAATGTTCCCAGCGGCCTCGCTATTTTTCCTATGCAAGCCAACATTCAATTGAAAACCGAGGTGGGTAAAGTAATTGCATTGGCCCAATTAGCTACTCTTCAATCAGACTTGGGGTTTCAGATTCGACTTAATGGATTCAACGGGTATGTAAAAACAGGGATCGGGAAACCATCTTTTGGATTAAAACTGGATGACCATACTGTTTTTACCCGCGGTGGTAATATTCGTTTAATCCACGGAAATCACCGAGAGGGGATGCCTTTTTTACCAGTACTCAAAAATGCACCTTTTTTGGAATTAGGCCATTACAAGGGGAATACTCATTATTCTTTTGGAATGATTAAAGGATATTTATATGAAAAATCCGAGTCATCTTATGGACGATTAGAACACTTCTTCTCAAATGGATCCTTGAATAAAATGATCGGTGCATCCTTTTTTAGGGAAACCACTGCAGCAAAAGATCTACAAATGGTCAACTTGTTTGGTGGACTTAATCGCGGGAACCTCTCCTGGATGGGAGAAGTAACTGTTGCGGAAAACTTGGTTTCAGACCGATCTATTGCCAGTTATAGTGAATTGACATTGAAGGTGAAAAAGGGCTTTACTATTTTGGCCCGGATTGATTTTTTTGATGAAAGTATGATTTATACAGAAGATGCAATTCGTCGTACCACTTTTGGACTGAATTATGTACCTTTACCCTTAGTAGATATCAAATTTCAAATCAGATCCACCCAATTATCGGGTGTAGTGCCATCAAAGGGTATCGAATTTTTATCTCAATTACACTTATGGTTTTAGGAAATACAAAATGAAAAAAGTAATGATTATTGTTTTATTTCTGACTGGGTTAATGGTGGGACAGAAACGCGAATTAAAAAATGTAAAAGTGCTTCCATTTAAAACAAAGCGAGAACTGGTTTCATTTATGAAAACAGTTGTGGCACCTGAATTGGGTGTTAAATGTAATTTTTGCCACAATTTGACTGATTATTCCAGCGATGAAAAGGATCATAAAAAAGTAGCTCGGCAAATGATGGCTATGGTCCAGCAATCCAATAAAACAATGAATGATCTTAATTTTCATGAGATATCCTGTTGGGTATGTCATCGAGGGAATGAACATCCAGAACATCCGCCAAAGAAAAAATGAAATGCATAATGACTCATAACAAAAATCTAATCCTCATTATACTGTGTTTAGGCATGGTGAGTTGTGTATTACGCAGACCACCGGTACCGGAAGTAATCGATACGCTGGAAAAAATTGAATCGGTAGAAAAAGTGGAGGAAATAACTGAAAAATCACCGCCACCACGTCCTGTCCGTTCGCCATTTCAAGTCCAATCACTTCCGGAAGGCTGGACTGTTGATCGCCACCCGGTGGCCAAATGGGAAATGAGCCTCCCTACGGTGATGTCCAATGTGATGGATTCGGCCCAAACGGTGGAATATTGGGAAGAAATAATTGACTTACCCACGGGGTATAAATTGCCATTGAAGCGCTCAAAGGTTTTATTCCAAATCATCACCCGACTAACCATTGAAACAGTTGAACTTCATTTTATTAATGTGGATCATATTTACAGCTCCACTAATCATGAGCCATCTCATTTTATATTGAATGGTCTTGTGCGATCGATTGAATTGAAACCCACCGAGTTTCCGCAACTTATTGCATCAGATGTTATTAAGTATAAATTTTTAATGGAATATGGTACCCCCCAAGAATTTACTGATGGTTTTCATAAATATGAGAATGACCACACAGTTTTGAAAGTACGTGAATTGGATAAAAGTCACGTCCAAATCCAAATGAACAGCACGGCCGTTGATCAAAGACTGAGGACAGCTATTGATGACATATATTCAGAAGAAGGTATCGAGTATCAAAAGAAGCTTCTTCTGCGAAGTATTGATATTTAATAAAGACTTTTCATGAAATTGCGGGGATTTCTTTTTTTTATACCCATATTGGGTTTTTGTCAGGAGTTGATCGTTTCCGAGATAATCCATAAGGGAAATACCCTCACCAAGGATTATATCATTTCCCGTGAAATTCAACACCCTATTGATGCTCCCTTGGATAGTTCTATCGCGGTCGAAGATAGAAATAGGCTAATCAATTTGGGGATTTTTGCCAATGTAAATTGGCGCGCCATACCTTTAGATAATAAAAATGTCCGTCTGGAATATGAAATATTAGAAAATACTAAATTTTATGGCGGTCGATTCCTTGGTGGCCCGAATCCCAGTTATGATGAAGAAACGGGCTGGTCCTTTGGCGGTGGCGGAGCATTTAAAAACTTCCGTGGCCGAAATGAACAGTTAGGCGGCGGTTTTATGCTGGGGGGTCGTAATACGTTTGGTATATCCTATTTTAATCCCTGGATCACTGGGGACCATGTATCCCTCAAAGCTGATGTAGCCAAAGTTATGTTTCACCATCCTTATCTGCAGTATGATGTGGAACTCAGAACAATGGAATTAATTGTTGGAAGATTTTTTGGATATGAGAAAAAAGCAGCCATTGGTTTTGAAATTGAAGCTGTGGATTTTAAAACGGATTCAACCAAAATTAGTTACCAGTATTTTGCTCCTATGGGGTCCTTCCATTACGATACACGGGACCTTTATGCCAATCCGACGACGGGTGTTTTATTCAAACAATCCTTTGTGAGTCGCATTAATTTAAATGGAAAATTTGAAAATAATTTTGTCTGGTTTCAATCCTATAGTTTTTATAAACATCTGGGTAAGCTGGACAATAATAAACCATGGATCCTGGCATGGGGATTTAAAACGCATATGAATTTTGGCATCAAGGATCAGCACTTTTTGGCATCCATGGGTGAATCTGGTTCTGTTCGCGGATGGCATTATCCCAACCATGCTAATTATAACGATCCAGACCAGGTGTATCGATTTGGATTTCACAATATGAAGACTGCAATTGAATTACGCAAAGTGGTTGTGCCCCGTTTCCCTATGGCGAATTTGTTTGAATTTGGTGTAACAATTGGAGCATTTATAGATTTGGGAGTGACAACCCAAGAAAATTTTAAAGACTTATTCAAAATGAAACCGATCTTAGGAACAGGATTTACATTCCAGTTTCAGATGCCCTTCGTAAACGTATTACGTCTGGATTATGGTTGGGGATTTTATAATGGTCAACAGGTAGATCAGGCTTTTCATATAGCGACAGATCATCAGATATAAGTTCTTAATCTGAATCTTTTTTTCGAAAGATCATTGCTTTTTTAAATTGATTTTCTTCACCATTCCGTAATTGCTGGATATTGCTCCGGTGGGTAAAAATAATAAAGAAGGGAATCAATAGGCTGAAAACTATGAGTGAAAGGGGTGCCGGGTCAGTCCCCAGAAAAGGTGGTAAAATCAGAATAAAAACTGGTAAGGAAACGGATGCGAAGATGGAAGCCATAGACACATATCCCGTGAATATAATCGTCAGAATGCCCACTGTCAGGCAAAATAGAAAAGCGGAGGGAAATAGCGCCAGGAGCATTCCGCCCAATGTACCAACACCCTTACCACCTTTAAAGCCAGCAAAGATAGTGAAGGTATGCCCTAATACAGCTGCAAAACCGCACAGGATTTGAACCACACCTAGATCGGGAATAGCTTGTGCATTAAAAAATGCTGGTGCTAATACTGCTACTGAAAACCATCCTTTAAAACCATCAACAATTAATACAACCAGAGCTGGTTTCCAACCCAATATCCGAAAGACATTTGTACCGCCAGCATTTCCGCTACCATGTTCACGAATATCGATTCCACGGATGAACCGCCCCATTAAAATACTGGATGGTATGGATCCAGCTAAATAACTGGCAAAAAGCAATAGGATCAAGAAAGCAATTTCACTCATGAAATTAATATGATGATTTGCTGGGTAATTTTCCGCTTAATGAAATGCCAGAATCCAGAATACCACCTGATATAATTGCCTTTAATCCATCCTCAACAGAAATATTTGGGTGCACTACATCCTTCTTTGGAACAATAATAAATACACCGGATGTGGGATTTGGTGTGGTGGGCACAAATACGTGATAAAATTCTTCCCCAGTTTCATTTTGGGATTCATTGGTGACAAAACACATGGTCCAGAGCCCAATACGGGGATATTGCATGAAGATAACCTGTTGGAAAGATTTTACTGTAGAACCGCTAAATGCAGAAGTAATCTGCTTAATTGTTTTATAAATGGTATTGACGATGGGCAGTTTTGCCAAAATGCGCTCTCCCCAGCTGAACAAGGTTTTCCCCAATACATTTGTCACCAATACTCCAAGGACAAAAACAATAACCAGCGTCAGGATAATTCCGAGACCTGGAATTTCAATTCCGATTCGTTTTAAAATTGGTGCTGCAAATCCATCGAAAAATGTAAATAATAACTTAAAAATCCAAAAGGTAACAGCGATAGGTACAATAGCCAAAAGACCAGCAAAAATCCGCCGTTTAATTGATTGCCACATAATGAATCCGTTTTATTGAAAAAGTGAGAATGAAAGTTACAGGGCGCCTTCCAGGTTCAGAAGATATTTTTTTGTTTTTAGTCCCCCACCGTACCCACCTAATCCGCCACCCGTAGCTAGAACGCGATGGCAGGGGATCACAATAGGAAGTGGGTTATTTGCATTGGCAGACCCCGCAGCTCTTGATGCCTTGGCGTTTCCGGCACATGCAGCCACATATTGATAAGATTGTGTCTTTCCATAAGGGATATTTTTCACGGCCATGAGTGCCTTATAATGAAAAGGGGGCATCACCAAGTCTAAACTGAGATCAAAGGATTGGCGTTTGCGGGAAAAATATTCATTGATTTGCTGAACTGCATGGGAAAGTTCTTTCTCTTCATATACAATTGTACTTTGGGGAAATTTTCTTTTAATAATAGATTCAGATTTAGAAATTTCATATTCAAATAGGATATGAGTTAACCCTTTATTTGATTGCGCGAGAAATAATTCTCCGATGGGGGAGTCCATAATGGTGGTTTGAATCATGTTGGAATTTACAGAAAGAATGAGACCTGAATCTTCAGGTACTCATTGATAATCCTTGTAAAATATCAAATAAATTTGATATAATTTTCCCTATTAATAAATATTAAATCAATTGATTTAAGGGGACATATGATTCAGGTTCAAAATCTAACCAAAGATTTTTCTCTCAACAAAAAACAGCGGAGAGAACTTGGGGAAGAATATAAAAATTCCAAAACACTTCGAGCGGTAGATGATATTAGTTTTGAATGCAGACCAGGAAAAATATTTGGTTTATTGGGGCCCAATGGTGCAGGAAAAACAACCACCCTTCGAATGATAGCCACAATGCTGAAACCAACCTCGGGAAGCATTTCTGTTTCGGGATCCGATTCTGTTTCTGATGGTCAGAAAGTCCGGGAGCAAATTGGTTTTATGACAGGGCAAACAGCTCTTTATGACCGACTGACCCCAACAGAAATGGTAAAATATATTGCCGATCTTCACGGCATGGACAAAACTACTTTTCAGAAACGGAAAAATAAACTATTTGATGTTTTGGATATGCATAGTTTTGCAGACCGTCGTATTGCAAGATTAAGCACGGGAATGAAACAGAAAACGTCTATTGCGCGGACCATCATTCATGATCCGCCGGTAATGGTATTTGATGAACCCACATCCGGTTTGGATGTGATGACGTCCCGGGCCATAATGGATTTGATTCGTTCCTGTCGGGAAGAAGGGAAAACAGTTATCTTTTCTACCCATCGTATGGGAGAGGTAAACCAAGTCTGTGATGATATTGCCATTATTTATAAGGGCAGATTCTTTTACAATGATACTTTGGATCAGTTTAAGGAAGAAATGACACAACCAACTTTTGAAGATGAATTCATATATAGAGTGGGGGAGGCTTAATATGAAATTCCTCACCATTGCGAAAAAAGAAGTAATCGATATTTCCCGGGACAGACGAACTATCATAATGATGGTTGTGGTTCCTCTATTCCTTATACCGGTTCTTTTGGGAACTGTATTGAAAATCACCAAGTCTATGGCCAAAAAAGCCAGCGAAAAACAATTGAAAGTACAAATTTACGGTCAGGAATATGCGCCGGATTTATACCAGGCTTTTGCTGATATGGACAAGGTGATCATTTTGGATCAAATTCCTACGGATAGCATCCAGTCATATATACAACAGGAATTCCTTGATGTGGCTATTCATGTTGATTCGGATTATAAAGTGAATATTGCCAAAAATGGTCAAGCCAAAATCAGGATTCAATTTAAAGGTACCGATTCTTTTGGGATTACCAAGGATAGAATTAATGGTATTCTGAAAAAGTTTGAAAATCAAATTGTATCTGAGCGGATGGACCGTCTCAACCTTAAGCCAGAAGTGGTCAGAGCTTACAATATTAATTATGAAGATGTTGCCTCGAGACAGGAAAAATTTGGCAAGATTGCCGGTGGATGGTTTCCATATGTATTTATAATTTTTGGATTCATGGGAGCAATGTATCCCGCCATGGATTTAGGTGCGGGAGAAAAAGAGAGAGGTACCTTAGAGACCATTCTTTCCTCACCGGCCAGCCGATTGGATATTGTATTGGGAAAATTTCTGGTTGTCTTGTTAGCCGCATTTTTAACGGCATTTCTTGCTTTAGGCGGTATAGCTGTGGGGATTCAGCGCATTCCTGATATTCCGCCCGAGGTGTTAATTGTGATTAATGAAGTTCTTAATCCCAAGACTATTGGGTTAATCATGACATTGGTTCTGCCGGTGGCTGCTTTTTTCAGCGCATTGCTGTTGGGCCTTTCAATCTATGCAAGATCCTTCAAAGAAGCCCAAAGCATAGTGGCGCCCTTGAATATTGTTATTATTTTTCCAGCGGTTATTGGCACATTACCAGGGATGGAGTTAAACGCGATTACGTCCCTTATTCCTGTTTTAAATGTATCACTAGCTTCCAAGGATATTATTGCCGGTGTCATTAATCCACTCTATATGGCGGAAGTATACATGTCCTTATTTGGTTTTGCGGGATTGGCCATTTTCTGGTGCGTGAAAATGTTCAACTGGGAAAAGACAATTTTTAGAAGTTAATTATAAATAGAGATAATGAAATAAAAAAAGCCCCGACAGATTGTCGAGGCTTTTTTATTTATATTTAAAGAGAATTTATTTAGATGCAGTTTCGTGAAGGTGGACCACAATAGGGCTGGCAATATAAATGGATGAATATGTTCCAACAATCACGCCAATGATCATTGCCAATGCAAAATTATGAATAACTTCCCCGCCAAATAACCATAGAACTAGCACAACAAAAAATGTTGTGAGTGAGGTAATAATCGTCCGGGAAAGAGAATCATTAATACTATGATTTACAATTGTATGATACGCTTCTCGTTTGGAGGCTTTTACATTTTCACGAATACGATCGAAAATAACAATGGTATCATTCAAAGAATAACCCACAATAGTTAGAAAAGCCGCAATAATGGGTAGACTGATTTCAAATCCAAGTAAAGAAAAGATGCCCAATGTAATTAATACATCATGAGCGAGAGCGGCTATGGCACCCAATGCAAATCGAAATTCAAACCGAATGGAAATGTATAGAAGAATTAATCCTAAAGCAGATATGATAGCCATGACGGCTTTACCGCTTAACTCCGCACCAATTTTTGGCCCCACACTGCCCTTCCCTAAAATAAAATCTGTTTTATTATCGGGCACTCGACCGGGGAAACTGTCATATAGATGATCAGCAATTTTCTGAGCAAAATTTTCAGGTGCATCATCAATGTGCGGCACACGAACAGATACGGCATCTGGTCCGCCAAAGTGTTTGATTTCTTCACGGCTGAAATCAAAGGATTGACCGTCAATATTCACATTTCCCATGGCAGATCGAACGGCAGTTACATCCATTGGTTCTGTGTATTGCACGGATACCAATGTACCGCCCTTGAAGTCGATACTCAGTTTGGGTCCGCCATTGATTACAAGGGAGATAACGCCAGCAAGAATGATAAATGCAGACAGAATTGCAGCCAGTTTTCGCTGACCCATAAAATTGATATTAGTTTCTTTGATAATTCTCATATGCTCAATTTGGTAAAGCCTTTGCGGCTGGTAAATGAATTAAAAATAGTTCTGGTTACAAAAATTGCAGTAAACATGGATATCAGAATTCCCCAAAAAAGGACGGTAGCAAATCCTTTGATTGGCCCCGTTCCAAACTGCCATAGCACCAATGCGGCAATAGCGGTTGTCATATTTGCATCAATAATAGTCGTGAGTGCACGATCATATCCACTTGAAACGGCCGCTTTTGGCGTCTTGCCCTTTCGAAGCTCTTCCCTAATTCGCTCAAAAATAATTACATTGGCATCGATGGACATACCCACTGTCAAAATTAATCCGGCAATACCAGGAAGGGTTAAGGTTGCCTGGAGGGAGGCCAACACGGCCAGAACAAGGACAATATTCCAAATGAGTGCAAAGTCGGCGATGAGCCCGGCAAAGCGATAATAAATCAGCATAAAGACCAAGACAAGCCCCAGACCAATGATAACAGACAGGGTACCACTGCGTACTGAATCGGCACCTAAGGAAGGACCAATCACCCGTTCTTCAATAATATCCACCGGTGCCGGCAGCGCCCCAGCCCGCAGCACAATTGCAATATCTTTTGCTTCATTAATATCTGCAAAGCCTTCAATTAAGGTGCTTCCACCGGAAATTTTCTCTCTGATATTTGGTGCCATGTGTACTTTATTATCCAATACAAGTGCCACCTGCCGTCCCACATTAGATCCAGTGACGATGGACCATTTTCGAGCCCCGTCAGAATTCATCGTCAAATTAACAATAGGTTGCCCCGCAGATGTGGATCCCTGGGGCCCTAAATTTGCTTTTGCTTCTTCCACAACGCCTCCAGTGAGTTCCGCTGCATCTTCGACCAGAAATAAACTGTACATTGTTTCCAATGTACCATCCACAAGTGGATATTCTTCAGCTTTGTGACTAAAGAGAAACTTACCCCCGACTGCCGCAAGTTTTTCTTGGACCTCTGGCCGTTCTAAAATCTTTTTAACAGCATAAACATTTTTCTCTGGAACACCAATCGTTTGTCCTAAATTTCTCAGCATGGCAGAAAATGGTCGTTCTGCAAAAATATTTTCATCAACAACAGCCGAATCAGATGATGCTTCTGAATCCTCAGTTTCTCCAAATAACTCACTCACGGACACAGTTTGATCATCACTCTCCTGAGAATCAATCGATTGATCTTTTGATGCAGTTTTTGTAACGGCAGAAATGGATGCATCCCCTTTCAGTACTTGATCAATTCTGACCATTAACTGATTCGTCGTATTGATATCCTTTACAATAAAGAATTCAAGCAGTGCGGTGCTTTCTAAAAGGGCTCGGGCTCTTTCAGAATCTTGAACACCAGCCAGTTCAACAATGATTCTATGGTCCCCCTGTTTTTGGATGGTGGGTTCAGCCACACCAAATTGATCTACGCGATTGACGAGAATTTCTAATACGCGATTGATGGCATCTTCTGCTTCATCCTCAAGTGCAACAATAATATCACTGTTGCTAGAACCATAATCATAATAATAACGGGATAGTTTAAGATTGTTTTCTCCCGAGGTGGACGTAAATAATGTGAAAAATTTTGCTTCAGGTATTTGTTTTAATTGATTCCGAACAGATGTTATGCTCCGATTGAACTTACCATCTTTATTTTCTGCAAGTGTTTCCATGAGCGTTGGGAGGTCAACTTCAAGGACGATATACATTCCACCCTTTAAATCGAGTCCTTGTTTAATCGTACGGGATTCGATTTTCTCAAGTTTTCCTTCTTCACGAAGCGTCTCCTTTTCGGCATCGGATAATCCCTGATACTGAAAAGTAGGCCAAATGGCCCATATGGCCCACATAAGGACAAGGCCAATCATTAAAAATCTTGGTGTCAGTTTACTGTTCATTGAATTTTATTATTATATGGTTAAAAAAGCCGAGGAATATAACCCCTGTTTCGGAGGGGAGCAAGAGCGATGGGAGTAACATTATATTATTTTTAACAATAACTTGATTTTT
>JAPYOT010000006.1:0-15334 GCA_029938045.1 Fidelibacterota bacterium
ATGTATATGAAATATTGACGAATGAATTTCGGGTAGCGCCGGGCCAATGGAAGGCTTGAAACCCATCCCACTCGTAACCATATCCATAAGTGGCATAGAGTTTATCAAACACGTTGTTCACTTTTATCAATACGTCTAACGCACCCCATTTGTATGTGGCACCCACATTTAATAAGCCATAAGGATTAATCATTCCCGGTTCAGAATTTGCATTATCCACATACATATGGCCCACCCGTTTCCAATGGGCAAATAAAATCATATTTTTTCGAACATGATAATTAAAATTAATATTAAAAAGTGTGGATGGGATATTGGGTAGACTTTTTCCATTGGTAAAATAATTCATAACCAATGCACCATTGGCATTTAAACTAAACTTAGGATTAAAAGTAAATGCCGCCTCCCACTCAAAGCCAACATGATCCGTGGAATCGGCAGAATAATAATCGTATTCTCCTTCTTGAGATACATTTATATTTTTTAACTGTTCATTTAGGTATTGAATTCGATAACTATTGAACCGAGCATGGCCTTTTGAAAAAGTAAAATCAATTCCCATTTCTAAATCAGTAATAACTTCCGCCGCTGCCATAACAGGCTCTGACCACACATCATCTGCATTAATAATCTGATTATCCGCCGGTTCTTTCTGCGCTTTTCCCCAATTCACAAACCAATAGAGAGAATCCCCTATCTCCCAAATCATGCCAATCCGCGGATTTAAGAAATCCCAATTTGCTGATAAATTATGTCCTGCAGCATGACCAATCGTTTCTTGTTCCAAGGTCCATCGATGGCTTTGATTTTGAATATCCGCCATGATGGTAAAAGGTTGACCTATGGGATGCCACACCAAATGACCAAATCCTGTCACAGAACTTTTCTTACCCACATAGCGATAATACCGATACCAATCGTCACCCAGGGCAGCCACCAAATTCACGTCAGAAAATTGAGATACTTCTCCATAGTGATCTCCCGTATATTTCCGAAATTCTCCGCCAATGTCTATACGAAGTTCCTCGTTTTTCCATGTAACCGTGGGTACAACACCATAATAGTTATTATCAATCCATTTTCTTCGAAACAAATCTGTGGAGAGGTTTTGCTCTTGTGAATCCGTGTATTGATCATTTACATCCAAATTGTACGAATAATAATCACGTCCGGTTTTTTGCACTTCGTAATATCCTTTTCCCCTAACCAGATAACTGACGTTCCTAAAAAATATATTATTTGAAAGACGGGATGTGGTATTGAGTGAATATATTTGTTGAACGAAATCATCGGTAAATGCTTGATACCCGGCCCGGCGTTTCATTCTATCGTTTATATCATTTATATGAATTCCATCCCATGAAAGTTGGGTATTTTCATTACCAAGGTGCGCCCTGAATTTGTTTGTGAATTTTTCTCCACGATGTTCTAGACCAAAGAACATTCCCTTTTGTTTTGAATTGTGGTTTTTACGGTACCCATCAGATTCTACTTGAGAAGTACGAATCGTTAAACTGAGGTCCTCTCCTAAATCTTTTCCCGAACGGTATCTCAGGGATGTCTTAGAGGTATTCCAGTCTCCTGAACCGTAAGAAACTTTTATTTCTCGCTTATCGCTGGCAATTTGGGTATTCACATTGATAGATCCGCCAAAAGCTGATGAACCATACAAGCTGTTGCCAATCCCTCGTTGAATCTGGACATCACTTGCATCTGCCAATAAATCACCATGATCCACCCAATACACTTGATGGCTTTCATTATCATTCAAGGGAACACCATCAATCATGACCCCAATCTTGCTTTGGTCAAATCCACGAATAGAGACATAAGAATAACCGGTACCGTTCCCACTTTCACTATAGGCCCACACGCCAGGTTCGGATGCGAGTATCATGGGTATATCTTCCACCGTATATCGTGTTTCAATTTCTTTGGCCGTTAAATTAGAGAAGGATACAGGTGTTACGCCCGCAATCGCCCGCATTGCATTGACAGTAATTGCATCACTCTCTAACACTGTTGGCTCCATAATAATTGTCATGGATGGACGCGGATTGGTGGAAATCTTTTTATATCCTATATATGAAAATGATATTTCAAACCCGTCTTGAACGATTATTGAAAAGGCCCCTGTTTCATTGGATGAGGTGCCGGATTCACCGGCAAGGACATTTACACCCACAAGTGGTGTATGTGATTCTCCTTCTACTACAATTCCACTCACCTCAATGGATTGAGGAAAAACCTGAGTATAATTCAGAATTATTAGTACATATGAAAATCGCAAATATTGTTTCATAATTTGATCATTCCTACGCTGGCATTATCCAGATCAGGTTCATGGGTGTTTTCTCAGCCATTTTGATCTGGTTCAAAACAGCACCCCATTTAATATGGGAAATTAATATTTACTGTATAGGTATTCCAACTGATGGATTACCCTCATGCTTGTTTCATTCATGACAATTCCCCTATTTTCACGTATTAATAATTCAAGGAAAATCCATGTCCAATAAACAATATCCAGAAATTACCATTAAAGCCGTCCTTTTAGGTATTCTGCTTTCTATGATTCTTGCAGGCGCCAACGCCTACCTCGGTCTTTTTGCCGGGATGACCGTATCCGCTTCCATTCCAGCGGCTGTTATTTCTATGGGGGTTTTATCTTTATTTAAAAAATCAAACATATTAGAAAACAATATTGTACAGACAGCTGCATCAGCCGGGGAATCTTTAGCCGCAGGTGTCATTTTTACCATTCCTGCACTTGTACTGCTCGGATACTGGACAACTTTTGACTATGTTGAAGTGGCCAAGATTGCCGCAATCGGTGGTGTGATCGGTGTCCTGTTCACGGTTCCATTGCGCCGTGCTTTAATTGTGACAGCGAAATTGAAATACCCTGAAGGTGTTGCAACGGCGGAAGTTTTAAGGGCTGGTGATGAAGCCAGAAAAGGTGCGGCAGATGATGGGTCCGGCGGATTGAAAACGATTGGACTTGCCAGTTTGGTTGGCGGTGTCATGAAGGTTTGTCAACAGGGATTTGCCATGTGGCATGCAGAAATGGCCGGCGCTGCAGTGGTGGGCAAATCTATTTTTGGGATTGGAACCGATTTATCTCCAGCCTTGATTTCTGTGGGATATATAGTGGGAAGAAATATCGGAATCCTTGTTGTGGCTGGTGGATTGATTTCCTGGGCCATTGCTATCCCCATTTATTCTGCCATGGTGGGATTTGAAGGGGATGCTTTAGATTCCGCCTGGAATATCTGGAATTCTAAAATTCGATATTTAGGTGTGGGCGCCATGGTTGTGGGCGGTGTCTGGTCTCTCATAAAATTATTTAAGCCATTAGTCGAAGGTATCAAAGCCAGTCTGGATGCAGTCAAAAATCGTTCCAGTGATAAAGATGTTCCTTTGGAAGAACAGGACATGCCTTTCAATTATGTAGCCATTGCACTTCTGGCGCTATTGGTTCCTGTTTTTCTCCTTTATTTGGATATAATTGGATCCGTAGGAATTGCCGCTTTGTTGTCTGTTGTTATGATGGTGTTTGGCTTTTTATTTTCTGCCGTTGCCGCTTATATGGCTGGTGTAGTGGGCTCATCTAATAACCCAATTTCTGGTGTAACAATAGCTACAATTCTATTTGCATCCCTATTATTATTGGCTATCCTTGGAACCGGCTCCGGAGTAGGCGCTGCCAGTGCCATAATGGTGGGAGCCGTTGTATGCTGTGCCGCCGCCATTGGCGGAGACAATCTCCAGGATTTGAAGGCAGGACATATTCTTGGTGCAACGCCCTGGAAACAGCAGGTCATGCAAATTGTGGGTACCCTGGCAGCCGCAGTCGTACTTGGTTTGGTTTTAGATATTCTCCATACGGCCTACACCATTGGATCTCCCACCCTTTCCGCCCCTCAAGCCACATTGATGAAGTCAGTTGCCGATGGAGTATTTACAGGCAATCTTCCATGGAATTTTGTCTATATGGGTGGTGTGGTTGCTATCATTTTAATTCTAATAGATTTGAGACAAGAAAAAGTCGGGTCTGACTTTCGGGTTCCTGTATTGGCGGTTGCTGTGGGTATTTATTTGCCTATCACCTTGACTGTACCCATATTTATTGGCGGAATGATTAACCACTTGGGTAAAAAAGCCGGTGGTTCCAAATCATCTGAAAAACGCGGACTCCTTATGGCATCCGGTTTAATTACCGGTGAAGCACTTATGGGTATTCTTGTGGCAGTACCAATTTTCCTCACAGGACAAAAAGACTGGTGGCCGAATTTTGACGGATTTGGATTGGTGGGACCAGCCTTATTTATTGGCGTAATATATTGGGTCTATAAATCGGTCTCAAAAAAGTAGATCGATGAAAATATCAGACAGCCTTCTGAAAAAACTTCCCAAAGTGGAACTCCATTGCCACTTAGATGGCTCTCTGCGTATAGAAACTATTTTAGACTTGGCCCAGCGGCACAATGTGTCCCTGCCAAGCTCTGACGCTTCAGGATTGACAAAAATCCTCTCAATTGGGGAAAAACGGGGAACATTGGAAGAATACATCGCCCGCTTTGACATAACACTCAGCGTCATGCAGACACCAGATTCCCTCAAACGAATCGCCTACGAATTGATTGAAGATGTGGCCGCCGAAAATATTCGGTATATTGAAATTCGCTACTCCCCTATTTTACATACATCCAATGGAATGACATTAGAGGAAGCGATCATTTCTGTTCGGGATGGACTGAAAAAAGGTGAAAAGGATTTTGGTGTAAGATCTGGTATAATCGTTTGCGGCATCCGGCATATTTCACCGGAAGCATCCTTGAAATTAGCTGATCTTTGCGTCCGATTTAAAAATAAAGGTGTGGTTGGTTTTGATTTAGCTGGTGCGGAAGAAAACTTTCCCGCCAAAGATCACCGGGAAGCCTTTTATATGATTTTGAATCATAATATCAATGCCACTATTCATGCAGGAGAAGCATTTGGGCCTACTTCCATTCATCAGGCAATTCATTATTGTGGCGCCCATCGTATTGGACATGGTACCCGTTTAAAAGAGGATAAAGACTTAATGCATTATGTGAATAATCATCGAATCCCATTAGAGATTTGTCTCACATCCAACTGGCATACCTATTCGGTTCGATCGCTTAAACAACATCCAATGAAATTTTATTATGATCAGGGTATTCGAGTTACACTTAATACGGACAACCGTCTCATGTCTAATACAACACTCACCAAGGAGTTTAGACTCGCCAGAGATTTATTTGGGTTTACCCTACATGACTTTCGTGAAGTGACGATTGTCGCCATGAAATCAGCCTTCTTGCCCCACCTGGTTCGGAAGGAAATGATTAAAACTATTGCGGTAGAATTTGAATCTGAATTTGGAATTTTACCGGAATATATTGAACAAGGATAATTTTATTATTACGATTCTTTAGATTTTATTTTATTCTTCGCTTTTTCAATTATATTGTGAGTCCACCGCTTAACAGGAGGAAATACACTGCCTAACAATAATAAACCGGAAATACCAAATATCCAGCCCTGGAAGATGGGAATTAAACCGCCCAGGAATCCAATGATGACCAAAACGACCCCTACAATTACTTTGATTAGTTTTATGATAATTTTCATTCTCTGATGACCGCCACCTTTCCAATTGTGGCTGCACCACTTTTATCATAAACAGCGATAAGATAAACACCGGTCCCAACTAATTGGCCGGATGTATCTCGTCCATCCCAATATGCTTGATATCCTTGAACTTCTGAATTGGGGATAGATCGCATCACCTCTCCATTAAGGGTCATTATTTTAAGTGAACTTTCATCTTTTAATCCTTCAACAGTCATGGGTATTGAACTGGGGATACGAAATGGACTGGGGAAAATATTTACAGAATTATATGATTTTTTTTCTTCTGAAAAAGGAATGCGAATAACGCTGACCCCTTTATCCGTGGCAATATATGCTATTCCTTCGTCCTTATCAAAAGTCACATCATTCACATGGTTGGAAAGGAGATTGCTGTTGCTTTCATTTAACCCATTAATATCGGGCCAATATTCGCCATTTTCAGTCACAATATGAATACCATCAAATTCGGAAGTCACCCAAACATTTCCCCTGGGATCAAACCGAATTCGTGAGTGCAAATTAAAAACAACATTGGGGAAATAGGGAAATAATTCGCCATTGGTTCCAGTAGGACCAGTTTGGCTCACGGGATTCGTGTTTGACACCTGCAGATCTTTATGAATGAGCCCAATCGGAGTGAGAATCCACAATCGGTTTTTGGCTGAAACATTTATATCCAATGGAACACGAATCGTCATCCCTGGATCCACACTTTCCTCTATCCATATCTCACTGGTTGGATCCATCACATCGCCTGAATATTTATACATCACGAGTCCCGAAGGCGAACCTATCCAAATCCGATTGAAATTATCAGATGCAATGACATGGGAATTCTTCGATAAAATTCCCCCACTTTCATTGATGGAAAAGTGCCGAGACAAACTCCCATTGAATACACTGAGCGGCTGATTATAATTATTGCCGGACGTACTCCAAATGTTTTCCTTCCCATCCAGGGCAATTCCCGAAACAATATATACTTCATCCTCTGTCGATTGTGTTTTTGGAAAATAAAGTTGGTGTACATTAATACCATTCGATACATCCAGGGCAACAATACCCGCCGAGGTTGAATGGATTAATCCCATATACACATTTCCGTCTTTACCCAAAATAATCCTTGATACACTATTCCCCAAATCGATGGGACTTTTTTCAAGATTCAACTGAGTAGAAAATCCATCAGATTTAGTAGAAGTTGAAAAATTTATCCATCCACTTAAAGAAATACCACTGGCACTGGCCATAATGAGTTGATTATCAGACGTCATGGAAATAACCTGCGGCGCAGAAACGATGGGTTCATTTCCTGCAACATGATTCAAAGTTGACCCATCAAATTGAACGAATCCAAGATTTGTACCGATGATAGTCGATGAATTGTTTATTTTAATATCGGAGAAATGAAAACCAGGATCAGAAAATTGTTTTTCGAACATATCTGTCCCAATTCGATAAATGGCAGAATCTGTAACAGCCATATAATCCAATAGTCCTCGAACTGCAATGGATCGAATCGTGCTAAACTCAGATTGATTTGTAACCAAAGGAACCGGATTTTTGTTCAATTGAATGGAATAAATTGCTTGGAAAGTTACCAAAGCTAATTCTTCATTTTTTTCTGCCATGGCAATGATAGGCTGTTCAATTTCAGTATAACGCTTTTCCCAATAGATGGGATGCATTTGATGTGGATTCCCTCCAATAAGTCCCAAATCTGTTAACAAAATGAGATTATCACCAAATTTTATAATATCTTCAATATACCCAATATCATCCCGTCCATAAAAATCTCTATAATATGTCCTGCCTTTCGAATGAATAAATTCCATGATTCCCCAGACACCGTTTTGCTTAACGGCGCCATAAACCATATCTTTATAACTCACAAATCCTGATACAGCTTCTATATCCAATTGAAACCAATCTAATTGTTTTTCTTCGTCTAAATTCCAGACTTGGACCCCTGTATCACTCCCAATCCATATGAAGCCTTTGGGTCCTTTATGGGCGGTTTTTAAATCTGTATTAACCAATCCCTGGTCTTTGGTAAAGACTTTATAATTTCCAGAATTTAAATGATAAACGCCTAATCCGCCTTGGGTAGCCAAAATGATTTCATCTCCAGAACCGATGACAGATCTAACATTCAAAGATGAGGTGATAGATTTCATTTCGCCCACACGGACTTGTGATAAAAGAAATCCGAATGCTAAATAAAATAGGAAGATTTGTCGTATAAAATACCGCATTAAATGCTAAATGGTGCCGGAATGAAACAGAGGATAAAAATGATTAAACATGCATATCCCACCCGAATATTATTTTGGGATAGGGGTGCATCTATATCCTGAATTGGCGGGTGTTTTGTTGAGCGCATGAGAATAAGAATTAGAATTCCCCAAACCAGCCAATTCAACGAAAAGAAACTTAAGGGAATTAATGCAGCAAATGCGGCTTTTGCCATCCATCCCTGCTTTTCACCCATCATAGCATAGGCCACATGGCCTCCATCCAATTGTCCAATGGGTAACAAGTTGAGCATGGTCACTAATAAACCTATCCACCCTGCAAATGCAATTGGATGCAGCATAATATCCTGATTTTCCAGTAATCCCGGGTGGGTAATCCAGGTGAGGATTTTCATCAGAATGGAATCTCCCAACATTAACGCACCTTGTACATCCACTTTTTCGACAACTTCCGATAACCAAAGTCCAATGACCAATGCTGGGACAGCAATAATAAATCCAGCGATTGGTCCTGCGGCGCCAATTTGCAAAAGTGCATCCTTTCGATAAATGGGTGATTTAATTTTAATGAATGCACCAAATGTACCAATGAGAAACAGGAAGGGCGGTGCTGGAATAAAATAGGGTAATGTTGCATCTACTTTATGCTTCTGGGCATAAAAATAATGACCAAATTCATGAGTACCTAAAATCAGCATTAATGTTACTGAAAACGGAATTCCCTTCAATATTTCTATTGGAGACTCCCAAATACGAGCCCCTTCCATCATAGCGCCTGCCAGTAAAGTAGTAAATACTGTCAGTAAAAATAAAATCCAATGAATCCGTGGAATCGTTGGAATTTTTAATATGACATTATCTTCCCCATCCTTCACTCTTAAGTATAAGTCACCATTATTATTTTTAATGGAATAATAAATTTCTTCTTTTTTAAGAATAATATCTAAATCATTTTGAATGCTATCATTAATTAAATTACCGACCGCCAGCCATTCGCCTTTATTTGAACCGATTTGAGAAGGACGAAATTGTTCGCCCAATTTTTTTAGTAAATTTTGAAATTGTGTTTCAGTCATGATTCTGGAATAAAAATAGAATGATAAATTACAACGAACGAAATAGGAATCGGTTTCAAAATATAGAAAAAAACAGCCTTGAAATTCTGAACACTCACTTCCTGTGTTTATTGAAGGATGAGATGTGAAGAATCTCAAACTATATTTAGCACTGAAACAGTTGCTTGAGATCCTTCCCCCAACAAGTTGGGATCAGGATGACAATATGGAGGTTAACTATTTCTTTATATTAGAGTGTTTCTCCTGTTTTTCTTTTAATAATTCATGCATGCCCCGACTCTGCATATCCAATGTGAGTTGGTTAATCCAATATTTGGTTTGAGTTACATATTGATCAATTACTTTTGGGGGTATTTGTTCTGCCTGCATATGAACAATAATCATGGCGGAGACAACTGGAACAAAATCCATCAATGGATCCTCATAAAAACGATCTAACTGACGAACTGTTTCCCGAGGTGTAAGATAATCAACCCGATCACCATAAAGACTATCGGCAAATGCCTGTTTCTCTCCCCATGCTTTCAAATAATAATACAAACGGCCATCCAATATACCCGTAAGGTAAGCGGATTTTATTCGATAAGACATTTCAAGATTTCCTTCAACCCGTTTGACTACTTGCTCCCAATCGGTACCATCCCAAAGTAGTTTGTTCTGCTTTTCCAGGATTTGACTCGACAAAACAAAGGAAAAAAAGATGGATAAAAATACGATCTTCATCAAAATGGATTTCACGGTTTCACTGCGTTCTTTATTGAGTATTTTTCAATCATAGTGTATATGAAATATGCGAAGCCGAAATGAGCCAATGCAACAACTTCTGCCGATAAAATATACCAAGGCCAAGGACCTAAATAATCAAGTAAGGATGCTGTAGGTGGTTTACCCATGATCCAAAAGTAATTTGAATCCAGAGATAAATTAGTCACGAAGGCTAAAAGTAAAAATGCGTTTAATGCAATAAATGCTTTCTTCAGGCTCGCCAATGTTGGTTTCATCTCATAAACAACAACGGCATAAATCAAAGCGACTACCATGAGATTATGCCCTACAAAAAATCTAAAATAATGAAAATGGGGGAAATCCTGTGCAATATCCGGGGTAATCATTCCTTGAAAGACACCTGACAATCCCCAGAAATATAGAATTTCAAAAATAGGAAAATTACGTTTGATCATGACCAGTGGTAATAATAGGTTTGCCAATCGACAAAGGTGCACCGGTAAATGGAGACTGACATCAAAAGATCCCCCGATCCATTCTAAAATAACCCAAAGAGGATAATTGATACCCACCAATATCCCCAGAAATATACCAACTTGATGTTGGGAACTTTGTTTAAGGTGGTTTTTAGCAAACCAAGGAAGCCAAAAGACTAAAAATAAAAATAATAGAATACTTGCCCAATGGGATACCCCAAATAATTCAAAAGGAGTATATGTGTTTAAATATTCAGCGATTGCTGAACGCATAACAAATATTTATTCTTCTTTATTCTGGATTTTATTCTCTCCACCGCCAATTTTCTGCAGCTGAACCATTGCACCTAAAAGCATTATGATAGCCAACATCCAAATATGATTGAAAGAATTTCCCGCCGATCGTTCCATCCACCCAAAGATAAAAGTCCCAATAGCCCCGAAAATAAAAACTAACCCTATACCGAGGCGAACTTTAACTTTTAAAGATTCATTCATGCATCAGACTTTTTATTTACAGTCTTTTTTGCTGGTGATTTTTTGGTAGCGGTTTTTTTCGGAGTCGATTTTTTGGCTGTTGTTTTCTTCGGTGCAGATTTTTTAGCAGTTGTCTTTTTTGTAGCAGGTTTTTTCGCTGTTGACTTTTTTGCTGCTGGTTTTTTATCCGTCGTTTTTTTTGGTGATGCCTTAACTTTTGGCTCTGCTTTAGGAGCAACCTTTACACCGGGTTTTTTCCCAGATGCCGCTATCGCAAGTTTTAATGCCTTTAGTCGCGCTCTATTCTTACGATGTTTTTTTGCTACACGTTTATGTTTTTTATTCATTTTTTTTCCTTTTAATTCATAAAATCTTATTAGAACAATTGGGAATTCCCCCTTGCCCTCCCGTTAGTCGGGAACGGGAAAGGAACCCACTCTTCAAGTTTTTGCGGGAACGCTTGGGAATCGAACCCAACTCCCCGTTTATCACGAGGACAACGGTGTTGAAGACCGCGAGGGGCACCAGCCTCCTAATCATTCCCATTTTTTCAAGCTACGAATTGCACTAACAAACACTAAAGTTATTACCGGTTCTTAGTGTTCTTAGGGGCTTATTCTTAACGAACCCGGTTATTCTGGGTTGTTTAAGACTCGGAAATCTAATCCAAATTTCTTTTTTAATTTCCGTCCAATTTTCGCTGCCGATGTTTTCGTTTCGAAACGCACAATTCGGACAGCATGAAGTCTTTTTCCATTGGAATTAACAGAATGCACTTCTGTCGCATATCCATTTCCCTGGAGCTGTTTTTTTAGACGATTAGCATTGTCAAATTTACCGAAAGCACCCACCTGAACCACCCACGGTTTTGGAATAATTTTGGGGACAATAATATTACGCGCAGCTTTAAATAATTTAATTCGACTGCTTGTAGTACCCGGATCCAACCGTACCAATTTGGCATCATGAGCAGAATTGTCTAAACCGTCAATTCCATATTGCTTATAATTAAGACTTGGGTATAATTGTTTCATTACCTTTAATGTTGACTTTGCTAATTTTTCTTCCCCTGTTGCAAGGAAGGCATTAACCATTAGATCTAATGCCCTTTGATGATGATCTCCTTGAGGATAATTGGATAAAACCGATTTGAACTGGACGCTGGCTTGAGAGTATAACCCCCGGGAAAATAAGTATTCACCAATCTTCATGGCAGATTTAGATGCAAAATTTGATTCGGGAAAGTTCTCAATCAAATTTTTGAATTGGACCAATGAACCATCACCATTTTCATTGATCATGGCCTGGAGAAAATAGACACCGGCCTCATTGGGATATCGATTCAATAATTCTGGAAGTGTTTCCCTGACTTCATCCATTCTACCCTTTTCAAGCAGGGTTAAATATAAATCTATATTTTGGGCGGATAAATGCCATCCCCAGAGGACAATTATCAGAATAAATCCACGTTTTATCATTTCTCATCTTCACGAGTTAGTAATTGAATTATGTCATCGATTTGATTTGATAATTCATGGGGTTTGGACACATGAAGAGACAACTTTAACCGCATTAACCGAGCATGAAGAGAACCATTATTTTTAGTCAGAGCATCTTCAACAAGGGTCAAAGCATTGCTATGTTCCCCTTTCTCTTCCAGCACATTGGCTAATTTTGCTAACGCATTTAAATTGGCGGGATCTTCATCAAGAATACGTTCATAAAACTTTTCAACTTCACTAAAACGCCCAAGGTCAAACAATGCCGATTCAATTTTAGAATACACTTGTCGTCCTTCATCCGGGTTAAGTAATGCAAATTTCTCCCAATTTTCGATGGCCTTCAACAAGTCTCTATTTTCTGCAAATAAATTTCCCAATCTTAAATAGGGTAATCCAAATTCCGGCGCCGTTTTTACAGCTTTATAAAATTGTGCTTCCGCTTCCTTTTGTTGACCTTTTTCTAATTTATCCATCCCCTGATACACCAAAAACCGTGCAATTTGATTTGGATCCTGAGACTGTTTCAACTTTTGAATTGATTTAGTGATTTGTGTCGCCTGATCCCAATTGCGTTGGTTTTCAAAAATATCAAGTAAAAATTCGTTAGCCCATAAATTTTTTCGATCCAGTTTTAACACCAACTCAGCCTCACGCTTCGCTTTATTCAAATGTCCAATTTGCTCAAAATCAAGAGCCAGTGATTGATGAATATCACGACTTATGTCATTATTCAGGTTAGGTCTTACGGTAAGGGATTGGTGAATCTTTACCGCTGCTTGGGCATTGCCTTCTTCTCTTAAAATATCTCCCATTTGGAGATAAGCATCAATATGATTTGTGTCCTGTTTAACCACATCTCGTAAGTGCTTTAGGGCCGTGCGTGTATCTCCTCTAACCATGGCATTCAAAGCATGGGTATATATGGACTCCGTACGCTTTTGTTTTTTGGGCCTGTAAAAATAAAAAGTAAATCCCCCCGCTGCAACGAGCACAAGGATTATCGGTAAAATCCAGTTCAATGAATGTCTTCTCCCTCATCAGTGTCGTATATACCCTCATCGATGGCTACATTTCGAAGATCGTTCAGTTCATCAGATAGTCGTCTGTTTTTGGTTTTTAACGAACGAATTTCCGTTTTACTAGATAGAATACTGGTTACGGCAACACCATAACCTATTAAAATGCCAACCGATAAGGCCCCAAGCATTATCATTGCTACTTGGACATTTTCATATTGAGCAAAAACCAAATTCACCGAGACCACTTTGGTATTCTGCATTAAAAAGACCAAAACCAGTATGAGTACCACCAACCCAGCAAATATTTTAACCAGTTTCATCAGGCTGCCTCCATTTCTTGAATTTGAACAATTTCTCCATGCAATGTAATCCCGCGAGCATCCATGATTTTTACAGGAATTAAATCTTTAATTTTGGCATTCTCTTTATTAAAAACCACCCACTTGTTAGCGTCTGTCCGACCAGCCCATTGTTTTTTAGACCGTTTACTTTCTTTTTCCACCAATACCATTTCCACCCGTCCGATTATTGTTTTATTTCGAAATAATGTGTGTTTCTGTTGCATGTCTATCAGGCGTTCCAATCGGTGCTGCTTTTCGTCCTCCGGCACGTGATCATCAAATTCTGCTGCTTTCGTCCCCGGCCGTGATGAATATTTAAAGGTAAAGGCTGAATCAAATTTTACTACTTCCATCATATCCAAAGTTTCCTGGAATTCAGCTTCATTTTCACCAGGGAATCCCACAATAATATCCGTTGAAATTCCTACATTTGGCAACGTATTTCGAATTTCGTTCACTCGGGCCAAAAATTGATCTTTCGTGTAAGTACGGTTCATACGGTTGAGCACTTCATCATTCCCCGCCTGCAAGGGTAGATGAACATGATTACAAATATTATCATGTTTGGCCATGACATTTAAAACGTCTTGAGTCATATCTTCAGGATGAGGTGACGTATACCGAATACGTTTTAATCCCGGAATTTGGGCGACAGCATCCAATAATTCATGGAAGTTATGACCTTCATGAAGATAAGAATTTACATTTTGTCCTAAGAGCGTCACTTCAATAAATCCATCAGAAACCGCCTTGGCAGCCTCTTGAATTATACCTTCAACACTCCTGGATCGTTCTCTACCGCGAGTGAATGGCACAATACAAAATGTACAGAACTTATCGCATCCCCGCATGATAGAAATCCATGCATTGATTCCTTCATTTCGGCTTGGAAACATATCATCATATACTTCAAAACGAGAAAGTTTAGTATCCACTAAATGGGATGATTCATTTGATCGTTCCCGAATCATTTCTGGTAATCGACGATAGGAATCGGGGCCCAAAACTATATCAACAAATGGTTTTGATTCCAATATATCCTTTTTCATATTTTGGGCCATACAACCCAATACGCCAATAATTGTTTTGGGGTTTTTCCGCTTAATCTGGTGATAATACCCTAAACGTGAAAGCACTTTATCTTCCGCGTGTTCCCGAATAGCACAGGTATTCACAAAAATTGCATCTGCTGTATGAATATCCTTAGTTTCAGAAAATCCCTCCCGGGTGAGAAGGCCAGAGACCAGTTCAGAATCAGCCACATTCATTTGACAGCCATATGTTTCGATGAAGTAAGATTTACTCATGGTATTGACTTGAAAATTACTGTGAGAGATATAGAGGAAAAAAGGCTTACTTCAGGTAGCCGGAGAAAAAATAATCCATGGGATTTTGGGGTGCGCCATATTGATGGACTTCATAATGAAGATGGGGCCCGGCAGATCTACCGGAATTCCCAGATATGGCAATCAACTCCCCGCGTTGCAATTGCTGTCCCCGTTTAACTTTTATTTTTGATAAATGAGCATAAATTGTTCGATATCCATTTCCATGATCAATTTTAATAACTTTACCAAAACCACTCTGATCCCCTGAAAACTTCACTTTACCTTCCGCCGGGGAGTAAATTTTAGTGCCAATATTTACTGCAAAATCCAAACCGTAATGAAATCGAACTTTCCCGTTAAATGGATCTTCCCGATATCCAAATCCGGATCCCATATACCCTTCCTGAACCGGACGAATAGATGGAACGATTTTTAAATTATCCGAATGATCGCGCACGGTGTTGAACATCGAA
>JAPYOT010000006.1:15434-45146 GCA_029938045.1 Fidelibacterota bacterium
GAAAGAGGTTCCAAATCCTTGATTTCCTTTAAATATTGGGTGAGTGCTGTTTTTTGTTTATATAGGGCGGGGATAGACGGAGACAATGACTTTATTCTTATTCAGGATTTTCTGATGCTGCAGAATCATTATCCATATCCATTTTTTCATCGGTTGAACTTTCTATTAATTCTTCCTCAGAAACGTCGCTATCCTGAATATTATATTCCTCTTTTATTCGATTAATTTTATTTTGCCTTTCCAAAACGTCATTGGAAATAACATTAATTTTTTCTACATGAATAAAGAATTCTGAATTACCGGTAAAATTTACCATATTATCATCCTTCGCCTGCTCGTAAACCAATTTCCCTAGTGCTTCTTTTTCCCTGCGAATTTCCCGATTGAGTTGGTGAATATCCAGTTTGATTTTGCTTATTTTGGTTAATTCTTCTGTTTTTGCAACGGCTACCTTGCTCACTTCTTCTGCTTTTTCAACAGCAGCAGTACCCCATTCTTTCATATTATCTTTTAAGTCATCCCATAATTTGGACATAATCTTCTCGCTTTTGTGTTAAAATAGTGGTGGAATTTGAATAATTAATCTTTTTTCAGCAACATATTTGCGAAATAAAATATGCCGGAACCGATAATCAATGCGTTGAGTTCCAACATGACATTATTTTCACGAATACCCCAAACAAGTCCCGATAGTAAAATAACCATAGAGACCACCTGAATACTTCTAAGTAGGACGTACTTCATATCGATACCCGAGATTTATCCAACGCAGTATATTTTTAAAGTTCCAAGCATATGCAGCTGCTAATACAGATAATGGATTTGAATTTTCTGAAAGTTTTACTGCCAATCCAGCCATTCGTTTATCACTCAATTGTTCGTACATAATACGGTTAACAAAAGACAGACGCCGTTTTTGATTCAATTCTTTTACAATTTTCTGCGAATCATTCTTTTTTCCAATGATGGATAGTGCTGCCGCTTGGCCCGACATCATGGACATCCGGATTCCAAATCCAAATAAATAATCCTGAAAACCACCTGCTTCACCAATTTTGTACGGCTGATGCATCTTGCCAAAAGGCAGAGAAAAACTGCCGCGGCTTCCAAATGTGATTTCATTTGGTACTGATATTCCAATCGAATTAAAATATTCGCGCGTGTCCTCAAGAAAATTAATCGAGCATTTTATTCGCTTTTTAAATGCCGTAGCTAAAGTTCCCTTACCATTGATAATAATAAGGTACGCATACCCTTTCGGTGCAAATTGGCTTCCTAAAAGTAAATGAACCTGATTCTTTAATTTTGTTTTAAAATTTATTCCACGAATATATGCTGCTGCTTTTCTCGAACCTGTTGCGATTATATGACTAGTCTCAGGCCCTTTTTTACCCAGTTCAAACCGAACACCAATTTCTTTGCATTGACGGTATAGTTGATAATCCAAATCATTAATACCACTCCCCCGTTTTACCAAATAAAAAAATGGATGGTTATTTTGGATGGTGATTGGTTTCCCAAATAGCGTATGGACGAAAAACCTGGAAATCGGATAAGTGGTTACATCATTAAAATTAAACCCAGATTGTTTAAAAAATGCCGGCACTTTTCTGGAAAATATCCAATTATCTAATCCTTCGTAATCTCCGTGGCGTCCTGCACCCACTTTGCATTCTTTTTCAAATATAACAGGATCAAATCCAGCCTTTTTTAATTGAATCGCTGCCGTTAAACCTGCCGGACCTCCACCTGCAATATGAATCGAATTAGACAAACCAACAATCAAAGCAAATCAGCAATGCAGCTGCTGGACCGAAATAATTTCCGGCAAGTCTTGTAAATCATTTAATATATTTTCCGCTACAGGATTATCAACCCGAATCACGGAAAATGCTTCACCATCATTCATTTCACGACTTAATAAATATGCACCAATATTCACATTTGCTTTTCCCAACATGGTGCCCACTTTTCCAATGACACCTGGAACATCATTATTTCGGGTAAAAAGCATGGTACCGTAAGGTGTTACGTCGAATTCATATCCCAGTATATTTACCAACCTGATTTGATTCCCCTCAAAAACACTTCCATGGATTTCTGTGCTATCTGAATCTTCCGTCACCTTGGTTCGAATCAAATTGGTATATGAACCACAATCAGACGTATAGCTATGTTCAATACCAATGCCCAATTCAATAGCCAGCGTTTCTGCATTAATATAATTAACCCGATCTGGAATGCGGTCATTGAGTAAGCCTTTTAGAAATGCCAAAGCTGCCAGTTTCGCTTCATCCATGGTGCCAGCACATTCCACGTGGACTTTTTTAATTGCCCTTGTATGTAGCTGTCCTTGAAGTTTTCCCATGGTTTCTGCCAAGTCCAGATTAATTTGAATTTCTTTCAGTTTTGCCAAATCAGAAATTGGCATATTCAATGCGTTATTTAATTTTTCATGAATTAAATAATCCCGAACTTGTTCACATACGGCCATGCTCACCCCTTCTTTCGCTTCCTGCGTCGACGCTCCCAAATGAGGGGTTAATACAATATTCGGTGCTTTCACCAATGGATTGGATGTCTCTATCGGTTCGGAGGTAAAAACATCAATCGCAGCACCACCGATTTTTCCTTCAGACAATGCTTTTGCCAAATCGGTTTCATTAATAATACCGCCGCGTGCCACATTGATAATCCGTGCTGTTTGTTTCATGGATGAAAGACGATCGTAATCAAAAAGGTCTCGCGTACCATCTGTTAATGGTACATGGACGGTAATAAAATCCGATCGTATAGTTAATGTATCCAAATCAACAATGTTAACTTCATCTGGGTTAAACATATCCTGATTCATGTAGGGGTCATAGCCCAGAATTTTCATTCCAAAGGATCGGCACCGGCTCATGACTTCCCGACCAATTTTACCCATACCAACAATGCCCAATATTTTATTACGAAGTTCCGTTCCAACCAAGGCATGTCTATTCCATTCACCACTCTTCATACCCCTATCTCCAACAGAAATATTCCGGGAAAGGGTCAGCATCATGGCCACCGTATGTTCGGCTGCGGATATGGTATTGACGTCCGGCGTATTCATGACCACAATACCACGACGGGTCGCAGCGGGAATATCAATATTATCTACACCCACACCGGCGCGGCCGATTGCTTGGAGTTTTTCAGCCGATGCAATCATATCTTCCGTAATTTTTGTTCCGCTGCGGATAATCCAACCATGCACGTCCTTGCATGCGTCAGCTTTTTCTTCCGGTGTACCCTTTGGTAGGTTGACCACTTCAAATTTGGCTTCATTCAAAACGGCCATCCCGGATTCAGTTATTGGGTCTGATACAAGAATTTTCATCATTATTTATCCTTGCTCCGATCGAATGAGGTTCAGAGCAGATCCAGCTTTAAACCAGGATATTTGTGCTCCATTATAGGTATGATTGCATTCAATGGTATCCGTCGAACCGTCGCCATGCGTGACAGATAAATGGAGTGATTTCCCCGGTATAAATTGATACAAATCCACAAAATCAAAAGTGTCATTTTCCTGAATTAAATTATAATCACTTTTGTTTGAAAATGTTAATCCCAACATGCCCTGCTTTTTTAAATTTGTTTCGTGAATTCTGGCAAAGGAACGGACCAATACAACTTTTACACCGAGGAATCGTGGTTCCATAGCTGCATGCTCCCGGGATGAACCTTCTCCATAGTTTTCATCACCCACCACAATGGTCGGCACTTGGTTGAATTTATAGTCTCTTTGAACATCGGGCACTGTTCCATATTCCCCGGATAATTGATTTTTGACAGCATTGGTTTTTTCATTAAAATAATTCACAGCTCCCGTGAGCATATTATTGGAAATATTATCCAAATGTCCTCGAAACCGCAACCAGGGGCCTGCCATGGAAATATGATCCGTGGTACACTTCCCCTTGGCTTTAATGAGTAATTTCATTCCAGTAATATTTTGTCCATCCCATGGTTCAAATGGGG
This sequence comes from Fidelibacterota bacterium, assembly GCA_029938045.1. GTDB lineage: Bacteria > Fidelibacterota > Marinisomatia > Marinisomatales > TCS55 > TCS55. Next base: position 19,446 of record JAPYOT010000006.1, read on the forward strand.
TTAAAAGCTGGAGCCGTTCCGAATCTGTATTCACCACTACTTCAATAGTTGATCCAATTTCTGCTGGTGCCTGATAACCCAAATTTTCCACTTCAAACCCTTTGGCGGGTAAATCATCCCCGGTGGGAATTTCTAATTTTATTACGTCGCCATTTTCATTGGTGAGTGAATCCGTAACTGGATTAAATGTCAAATCCCCTGCAATAGCAATGGCGGTGACTAATTCCGGCGAACCGACAAATGCATGGGTGTTTGGGTTCCCATCAGCCCGTTTGGCAAAATTTCGATTAAAAGAATGTACAATTGTATTTTTTTCTTCTGCATCTGCACCTTGCCTGGCCCATTGGCCTATACAAGGTCCACAGGCATTGGCAAATACGCTGGCACCCAGCGCCTCAAATGTATTAATAAACCCATCACGAGCGATGGTATATCTCACAAGTTCAGAACCAGGTGTAATGGTAAAATCCGCCTTTGTTTTCAACCCTTGTTCCACAGCCTGTTTCGCAATAGATGCAGATCGAGAAATATCTTCGTAAGAAGAATTGGTGCAGGACCCAATCAAACCCACTTTTACATCCGTTGGCCAGCCATTTTCTGCTGCAGCTTGCGCCATTTCAGAAATAGGCGTGGCCCGATCCGGCGTAAAAGGCCCATTCAAGTGAGGTTCTAATTCGGATAAATTAATTTCCACTACCTGATCATAAAACTGTTCAGGATTTGCATAAACTTCATCGTCGGCTCTGAGATATCCCGCAATACCATCGGCAAGTTTAGCCACGTCTGATCGACCCGTTGCGCGGAGGTACTTTGCCATATGTTCATCATAACCAAACATAGATGTGGTGGCCCCAATTTCAGCACCCATATTGCAAATGGTCCCTTTGCCTGTGCAGGACAATTTATCTGCACCTTCACCAAAATATTCCACAATGGCATCGGTGCCGCCTTTTACGGTAAGAATTCCTGCCACTTTTAGAATCACATCCTTGGCAGATGTCCAGCCACTTAATTCCCCTATTAATTTTATGCCAATCAATTTGGGAAATTTTAATTCCCAGGGAAGGCCCGCCATCACATCCACCGCATCGGCACCCCCAACCCCAATGGCCACCATACCCAGACCACCGGCATTTACGGTGTGACTATCCGTACCGATCATCATTCCACCAGGGAATGCATAATTTTCTAAAACAACCTGATGGATAATTCCGGCGCCGGGTTTCCAAAAACCAATCCCATACTTATTGGAAACCGATTCCAGGAAGTCATAGACTTCACGATTGATATCTTTGGCCATGTCTAAATCTGTATCTGCACCTACTTTGGCTTGGATCAAATGGTCACAATGGGCTGTGGAGGGCACAGCTACTTTATCTTTCCCTGCCATCATGAATTGGAGCAATGCCATCTGCGCAGTGGCATCCTGCATGGCCACGCGATCCGGATCAAAATCAACATAAGATGTACCTCGAGTATGAACTTCCGTAGCATCCCCTTGAGATAGGTGACTATATAAAACTTTTTCTGCCAGAGTCAGCGGCCTGCCAACGACTTTTCTCGCTGCATCTACCCGTCCCGGAATGCGGTCATAAACTGCTCTAATCATATTGAGGTCAAACACTGAAAATCCTTTCAAATGGATTGAATCATTACAAAAATTTAGAAATTTGTTAAGAAAATAGAGTATGAAATTACATTGTACCACCGTCGGAAACAATTTCAATACATGATATAAAATTGGAATTAAAATAAATATTCATGAAAATGACTTCTATTACTACCTCCTCATTTCCCTAAATTTTATACTCATGAATCGCTCTATTAAATTGCTATCCCTCATTTTCGTCTCTACAATTCTCATGGCAGAAACAAAGGTGACAATCCTTTCTTCGTCGCAAGATAGATTGGTCATCCAATTGACATGTGATCTTGAAACGCCGGAAGACCTTGCACCCATTGATCTCCTCATTGGTTTACCCAACACAGCCTTACCCCAAATATCAACCCAAGCAGAACAAACCTCTAACCATTTTTTTAATGATATCCGCTTTCATAAAACGGAATGGATCCACCAGCAGCAAGTGAATGGCCTTCATACAGGGACGCTGCGAATTAGTCCTCAGTCAGACGAAAAGGATTATCATACCATTCAGACAATAACGATTCATTTGAATGGCAGTGGCAATCAAAAATCAAGAATCACTCCGAATCAACAAAAACTTCTATCTCCAAAAATTGCCAATTGGACTGTGGCAAAGAACTGGATCAAACCGCGAAAACATTCATTAGCTAAAATTCAAAAACTTCCTGATGGCCACTGGATTCAAATGATTCTTCCAAAAGATGGCATATATAAAATATCGGGCGAGGAGTTACTTAAACATATTTCATCATCCAATAATTTTGACCCCCGGAGTATCATGCTGTTTACAGGGTCTGCTTTTGGGCGGGATCGGACCTATAATTTGACCCAAAAAATATCTTCCAACGTGACCATCCCAGAGAATCTGTTGGAGTTACCTATTTCTATCCAGGGGGAATCAGATGGAAATTTGGAGAATAATGATATTCTTTATTTTTACGGACAGGGGGCCAGTGGGTTTGACCAGGATATTGATAAGATTCATTGGCATCAAAACCTTTATTTTACAGAATCCACCTATTGGCTCCTAATTCCATCCAATACATCCTTAAGGGGGAAACGGGTCGAAACAGGTAATATTGTTTCTGATGGACCTTTGGATGTGGCCTATGGGGTCTCCTACCTCCATTTTGAGACAGATCTTGTCAATCCACAGGAATCGGGCTTGGCTTGGGGGAATACCTTGATTCGGCAAGGGGGATCATTTTCACAAACAGTTGCGTTGGTTCAACCAGTTTTGTCTGCAACTGCCAGTGGGTCTTTTGGATTGATTGGAAATGAATCAGTTTCAACGCGGTATGGTAATACAAAACATGAAGCAAAACTCACACTGAATTCTCTGGAATTGAAATCGATAAACTGGTATAACCTCGGGTTAAAATCAGGGAATTTCTCTATTCCCGCTGGTGCACTTTCTCATGGATCTCAATCTTTTCAAATCGAAAACAATTCTGATAACCCAAACTCGGAACCATACTTTGACTTTTTAACTTTATCCTATATTCGGCAATTGACCTATGCAAACCCCTTCGAATTTTTCTCATCCGTGGAAAATAATGACATGACTTTCAATATTTCTGGTCCAAATCTGAAAGTGTGGAATATTACCAACCCTGCTCACCCAGAGAATGTACCTACTAACCATCAGGATGATGAAACTCGGGTGCGGGTAACGCTCCCGGCAGACACGTTACAGCGATTTTACGTGTTCAATGTTGATGACGTACCAACCATTCCCGTTATTGCGCCCTATGGTCCCGGTGATTGGGATTTGATTCGAAACACCACTTTGGGTGCAGATCATTTAATTATAGGACCTGAAAAATTTTCTTCACCTTCTCTCCCATTAATAGATCATCGCGGAAATTCATTATATGTGAATTTAGAATCGGTATATCGTGAATTTTCCGGCGCTAATGAGGATCCTGTTGCCATTCGCCACTTTTTACAATGGACACAGGAAAATTGGTTGCAAAAGCCCTCAACCGTCCTTTTTATGGGAGATGCAGATTATGATTACCGAAATATCACAGGTCAATCAAAGATGCAAGTACCCACCATCGAAGTGGGGACGAATTATTCTCACGCTACGGACGATCGAATGGTGTCTTTCAATGGGGTCATCCCGGAAATGGCAACGGGTCGATTCCCAGGTCGAACCCCGGAAGAAGTCTCTGACTTCGTGGAAAAGACCATCGCATTTGAAACGGCCATGCCCGATGGATTGTGGAAACAACGAATTACGCTGGTGGCCGATGATCCCGCCCGACCGGAAAGAGAACCCTATGAATTATCCATTGGCAAAAGTCATACACTCAATTCTGAACGCCTGACAAAAACGATCCCCGGTTTTATGGAAATAAAAAAACTGTATATGGTGGATTATCCGGAAGTCAGTGACGGCTCAGCTTTTGGGGTAATCAAACCGGCGGCAACCCAAGAATTGTTTGATCAAATTACGTCTGGCACCGCAATCATTAATTTCATTGGGCATGGAAACCCAACCCAATGGGCACAGGAAAAAATGCTCATCCTGAATGAAGAAAGAAACGATATCCAATTCATGCATGCAGAAATGAAGCTTCCACTCTGGATTGCAGGCACATGCAATTGGGGGCATTTCGACCAAATTGGATCAGAATCATTCGCTGAGGAATTAATACGAACACCCATGGATGCTGCATCTGCTGTGATTACAACCACGCGGGGTATTACCGTATCCAGCAATATTCAATATTTAGAAAAAATTTTTTCAGCTTTTTTCCCAGATAATGGCGTTACGGATGCTACGTTGGGAATGGTGCTTCAATCGGTTAAAACCGGTGGCGCTGATGGTGAACTATTCCATCTATTTGGAGATCCAGCCATGAAATTACCCATTCCATCTCAAATTGTGAAAGATGCATCCGTAACACCGGACACACTTGCTACTTTGGCGGTAGGTACATTAAGTGGTACCAGCCCATTTTCCGAAGGGAAGGGATATTTGGTTTTTGAAGATGGACCCACCTCCTTTAACCAATCGTTTAATTTTGCATCCCGGAAAGAGGAAATTACCTATATGAAATCGGGTCCGACCCTTTTCCGTGGATCGTTTACTTTTGAAGACGCAACATTGTCCCCACAATTTCGAGTCCCAAAAGATATCACCTATTCACAGCAGCCTTCCAATGTCCGATTTACAATTACATCCAGTTCCGACGAAGAAGCCATTGGCGCTGTGACCAATATTCAATTAACCCTGGGCACGCCTTCGAATGACACTGAAGGTCCCATCATAACGTTTGAAACGGGATCAGGAAGAATGCTCCGTAACGGAGACCACATTCCTTCAAGTGAAAAATTAATTATTCGCTTATCCGATCCTCTGGGGATCAACTTGACAGGTGAAAAAGGGCACGAACTCTACCTATTTAATCCTGATGTTGATAAAACAACTTTGGCTATAGATCAATTTATTTATGACGTGAACAGTTTGAATACCGGAACTATCCAATATAAAATTCCTGACGATTTGGACCAATTATCATTAGGTGTGAGCGCATGGGACAATGCCAATAATCCAACGGAGACGGGAATTAGTTTAACCCTGTTGAAAACCAAAAAGTTGAGCCTCCTTCATGTATTCAATTTTCCCAACCCATTTGCCTTTGAAACCCAATTTACATTTGAACTAACCGCCGATGCTGAGGTATCCGTGGACATTTATACATTGGAGGGCCGTCGAATAAAATCCATCCCAACGGATTACTTTTCAATCGGATACCATCGAATTGCCTGGGACGGCAGAGATGAATATGGGGGATTGCTTGCCAACGGCGTGTATATATATAAAATGACTGCAGCCGACGGTGTCCAAACAATAAACCATATAGGCCGATCAGCGGTATTTCGATGAAACGAATGAGGTCAGCTGCAATTGTTCTTGCCTCCGGATCCCCACGGCGAAAACAATTACTGGAACAAATTGATTTAGAATTTCTGGTGATACCCAGTCAAGTTCACGAAGATTTCGATCTTGATCTCTCACCAGAAAAATTTGTAGAGCATTATGCGAAAGAAAAGGCAAAGGATATTGCAAAAGCACATCCGGATAAATGGATAATCGGTGCGGACACAATTGTGGTTTTTAATGCTGAAATCTTAGGAAAACCAAAAGATCGAGAGGATAGTTTTCGCATGCTCAAAATGCTTTCCGGAAATACACATCAAGTATTTACAGGCGTCTCTATTCAACAGTCAAAAATGCAAGTCAGTGATACATTTCATGAATACACAAATGTTACATTTAATACTTTAGATGATATGGTTATATCCTATTATATTGATACTTATAAACCATTTGATAAGGCAGGAAGCTATGGGATCCAAGATTGGTTTTCTGTATGTGTCAATCACATTGATGGTTGTTTTTATAACGTGATGGGGTTCCCCCTCTCTATGTTTTATTCCCGATTTTCGGCACTGCTAAAGTCCAACGGATAGCCATCAGCTATTTGCTTTAGTTTCTAAAATAAAAACAATATAAAAAGAGTTTTTCGGAAAGAAATCCTGCATGTAACTTTTCGGCTCAAATGTCTGAGTTTTACAAAGAATTAAAGTCAATTCGAGAAGATCAGGGAATCGATCTTGAAGAAATCCATATTAGGACAAAGATCAACCTCAACTATCTTCGAGCCATTGAGGATGGAAAATTTGACCTGCTACCTCACACGTATGTTCGGTTGTTCATTCGTGCTTATGCAACAGAAATTGGTACTGATCCTGATGAAATTGTAAGCAATCTCGAGGCGTTTTTAGGAAATAAAACTGAAAAAATAAGTCGAAAAAAGAAGGATCAATTACCTGAAGAAGGTCCAGCCAAATTGACTGTTGAAGATGATGGTAATGTTCAGTCTCGCACAGGGACCCCACAATTTATTCGATCACAAACGATTAAAGGAATTACCCTGGTTCTCATCCTCATGTTTGCCATTTATATCATAAACATTATCAATGAAGAGAAAGCGGTCAATGCGCCTGTTGAATACCCCAGTGACTTTTTAGATAAGAAATCCATTAGTGAACAGGAATTGCAAAATAATTTTGATGTATTAACTGAATCGGTTCAAATGTATGAAGCAGATTCTCCATTTGGCCTTAAACTCGCCACGGCTGAATTGGTGTGGTATCGATCCAAAATAGACACATTTATATCCATTGAGAATGTTCTCCCTCCTGGAGATAATCGATTGTATGATTTCAGCCAAACTATTGATATCCTGTTCCAGCACACAATCGGATTAAACCTATACTTGAATGGATCAAAGCTAAGCTCATTAGGTTCTTCGTCAAACCCAGTTCGAATTTTTCTCTCCGCCGTTGATAAAACGGTAACCATTCAGCACTTCATCCCGAAGAGCTAACTCCGACGCTTTAAAGTAATCGTTTACTAAATTCCTACAACTGCTGTGGGGATCGTATAATATTTTCATAATTTTTATTGACACAAGTGGGAGATCATATATACATTGTGGGTAGTTGTGGGTAACAATCCCTAACAATACGGGCATGACAATAAATCAAAATACATTTACAGGCGAATATTCGTATGCGTTAGACGCGAAGGGTCGCGTCAATATACCGGCAAAATTTCGAAATGTTTTGACTGCGGATAATGATCAGACCTTTGTGATTACCCGGGGTATGGATCCCTGCGTATGGGTTTATCCCATCACTGTATGGCAATCGATTGAAGACGAGTTGCGAAAACTTTCTTCCCTTTCTCAAGTGAATAGATCTTTTGTGCGAAGCACGGTTAGATATGCTTCATCGGTGCAGTACGACAAGCAAGGGCGGATTGCTGTTTCCTCTAATCTGATTCAATATGCGGATCTGGGAAAAGAAGTCTTGATTCTGGGAATGGTAAACAAAATTGAAATTTGGAATCCAGATATTTTGGATTCGGTTGATAAACAATCACAGGAAATAGATTCATCTCAATTTGATGAACTTGCAAATCAAATTATACTTTAATGAACTCGAACGCTTCGCAGGAACGCCCCCTCCCCCATATTCCTGTGATGGTTACCGAAGTTTTAAAATACTTAAACCTGCAGCCCAATGGAATTTACCTGGATGGTACAATCGGGGCGGGCGGGCACGCCACAGAAATCCTCAATCGACTTTCCAGCAACGGAAAGTTAATCGGGATTGACCGGGATGCGGAGGCACTTAAAATATGCAACGCCCTATTGGGTGCCTCCGCACGCCCCCTGCTTACGTTTCAATCTTCCTACCATCATTTCCAAAAGGTCCTTGGGCAGTCAGGGATTCCAGCTGTGAATGGCATCCTATTAGATCTGGGGCTTTCTTCCATTCAACTGGATTCTGATTCCCGGGGTTTTGCTTTTGAATCCAATGGAAAATTGGATATGCGGTTTGACGGCCATTCGGGAGAGACAGCTGCAGAACTCATGGCTCGATCTTCTGAAAAAGAATTAGCCGATATTATTTATCAATTTGGTGAAGAGCGGCATTCCCGCCGCATTGCTCGCACCATAAAATCTCTGCCTAATTTGATGACTGTGGCCGACCTCAAAGATGCCGTTCGCAGATCTACCCCTCCACGCCAAAGACACAAATCCCTTGCCCGCGTATTCCAAGCCATACGCATTGCAGTGAATGGTGAGCTAGACAAGTTAAACGCATTCCTTGAATGCTTTGCTGACTATCTCACCATTGGCGGACGTGTGGTGATACTCTCTTATCACTCCCTCGAAGATCGGATGGTAAAACATACATTTCGCGCATTAAAACAGTCAGGGATACTTAAAATTATCACCAAAAAACCGCTTGTCCCTTCCCCAGAAGAGCAGGCTAACAATAGTCGATCCCGCAGTGCCAAACTCCGGGTGGCTGAAAGGATTGCATAATGGCAACCAAAAAACGGAAGCGCCGATCTAAAAAAAATCGAGAATTCTTTCAAACGTTTTTATTCTTTTCCACAACCATTCTTTCCATTGCAGGCTTGATTTTTTATTTATGGGTTTATACAGAAATAGATGAAACAATGCTCGCTATAGAGATTCAAAACCAGGTCGCCAAGGAAATGGATAATTCAGTCAAAGAACTTAAAATGGATATTGCCCAACTTTCCCGGGGGGATCGGATATCTTATGTGGCCAGAACCGAGTTAAATATGATACCCTCACAACCGGAGACATTGATGATTTACATTAACGAAAATAAATTCGCCGGGAACATTGACTAAAACATATTTGAAATTTCGCCCACGGGTGACCGTCCTTTCATGCTGTATTATTTTTGCATGGGTGGGCCTCTCTGCGCGATTATTTCAAATAATGGTCATCGATAGTGATATTTACCGTGAGCAAGGAGTTCGCCAAGGTCAGAGGCAGGAGCCGTTGCTGGCAGTTCGTGGGAACATTTACGATACAAAAAACACACCGCTCACTCGCAATATTATTCATTATTCCCTGGGTACTCATCCATCTAAGGTAAAAGATAAATCAGAATTTGCGAACCTGATTTCACAATCGACAGGTAGAGAACCGGATTATTATTTAAAAAGATTACGTTCAACGGCAAATTTTGTTTACCTCGAGCGAAATCTGCAAAGGGACAAAGTTGAAGGTTTACTAGACCAACGAATACCTGGATTAGTGGTTGATCGTAAATTCAGAAGGTCTTATCCCCATACTTATGTGGGGTCGCAAATTATCGGATTTACAGATGTGGATGACAATGGTTTGACCGGAATCGAGAAAGAGTTTAATGCATTTCTTTCCGGTACGAATGGATGGGTTGTGAAGCAGGTAAATGGCAATGGAAAATCTCAAATTAAAACTAGTTTTCCCATTAAACCGCCCGTTGACGGTGCCAACATTCAATTGACAATTGATCTTGAATATCAGAGTATTCTCCAAGAAGAATTAGCACGGCAAATGGCAAATGCGCAGGCTAAGGGTGCCATGGGTATTCTAATGAACCCTCAAACCGGTGCCATTCTTGCCATGGCGACTCTACCGGATTTTAACCCAAACCTTCCGGGCAGTTCTCCTCTGGAAAATCAAAAAAACCGTATCGTCACTGACCAGTTTGAACCGGGATCAACCTTTAAGGTTGTGGCTGCCACAGCTGCAGTAGCGACAAAAACGGTTTCTTTATTTGATGAATTCTATTGCGAAGATGGTCAATTTACAGTGGCGGGAAAAATCATTACTGATCATGAAAAATTTGGACTGCTCACTTTTCCCCAAATCATCGCCCATTCCAGCAATGTGGGTACCATAAAAATTGCCCAGAAATTGGGCCAAAAGCCATTATATAAATATTCCAGGGATTTTGGGTTTGGTACAAAGACGGGCATCCGATTCCCCGGTGAAGTTCGGGGTGTTCTTCGGCAAACAAAAGACTGGAGTGAAATGTCATTGGCGGAAGTTTCTATTGGATATGAAGTGGCCGTTACAGCGCTTCAACTTGCATCAGCCTATTCTGCCATAGCCAATGGTGGGATACTGCTCAAACCACGCTTGGTCAAACAAATTTTATCCCCAAATGGTAAAGTGGTTTATAAAGAGAGCCCCGAGGTGATAAGACGGGTCGCATCTAAAGAAATTATGTCCACAATAACTGATATATTGGTTCAAGTCGTTAAAAGTGGTACAGGAACCAAAGCAGAAATTCAAGGTTGGTCGGTCGCAGGAAAAACAGGTACAGCTCATAAATTTATTGACGGTGTATATTCAAAGAATAAATATATTTCAAATTTTGCTGGTTTTTTTCCGGCTGATAATCCCCAAGTTGTTTGCGTTATTGTATTGGACGAACCACGGTACGGACTCCATTGGGGTGGGTATGGTGCTGCGCCCGTATTTCGCCGTGTGGTTCAACGAATCATTAATATGGATGATTCCATTCAATATCATCGTCCTAAAAAAGCGGTTCAAAACCCTTTATATGCAAATGTGTCTCCAAAAAATAAATCAAGTTTGCTTCCCTTGGCAACCGTTGCGCCGTACCCGAAATATACTGATGGATATACAGTCGTCCCCGATGTCCGCGGCATGAGTATTCGAAAAGCAAAACAAATTTTACTATCTTCAAAAATGCGTGTCAGTTTCAAAGGGTCCGGTACCGTCGTATGGCAAAGTCCCAAACCGGGAACAAAAAAGTTGCCTGGGTCTTTATGCACTATGGGCTTGAATTAATATGCAGCTTGAACAACTCGTAAAAGATATCGTTATGGACGGTGTATCCTTCCCTCCTGTTGATGTGACAGGTATTTGTACCCATTCTGGTGATGTAACCGATGGCAGTTTATTCGTGGCCATTTATGGAACGGATATAGATGGACATGATTTTATCCCTCAGGCCATAGATAACGGTGCATCCGCTATCATTTCTAATGGCCGTGAACTGGGTATTTTGCCCGTCCCTAATATTAAAGTTGCCAATCCACGGCTGGCTGCCAGCAGGGTCGCAGCGGAATATTATGGACATCCCACCAAAGAGTTGACCGTGATAGGAATTACAGGCACCAACGGAAAAACAACAACCGCATCCATCCTAAATAAAATAATGAAATCTGCAGATATCCGGACGGCACAGTTAGGCACATTGGGGATTATTGCCGATGGATTTTCACCAGAAAAAACGCTGACGACTCCCGACCCCATCAGCCTCCAAAGAACATTTCGTACATTGGCAGATAAGGGATTTACCCATATTATTATGGAAGTTTCTTCCCACGCCCTTGACCAGCATCGGGTGGCAGATGTTAATTTCGACATAGGCGCTTTCACCAATCTTTCATCTGAACATTTAGATTACCATCCATCAATGGATGATTATTTTCATGCAAAAACAAAATTATTCCATTCTTTGCCGATTACGGGTACAGCCATTGTCAATTTTGACGATGAAAGGGGCCCAGCAATGGCGCGAGAATCCCAGGCGCCGGTCGTGGCCCTTGCTAAACGAGGGCCAGCAGATATTTATTATACTGAACTATCTGTTGATTTGAACGGTATCCACGGAATGGTTAAGGCGGGCGATATGCTGATCAACGTATCCTCCTCTCTTTTGGGTGAATTTAATGCTGAAAATATTTTATGTGCCGTTAGTATCGCAATTTCTTTAGGAATAAATCCAGACATTATTCAAAATGGGATCAAGAATTGCCCAACCGTATCTGGGCGAATGGAATCCTTACAATTGAAAAATGGTGCATCTGTCATTGTGGATTATGCCCATACATCAGATGCATATACAAAAGTATTAAGTACGATTCACCAAATGAAAATCCCGGAAGGAAAGATGAATATAGTCTTTGGATGCGGCGGTGACAGGGATACAACAAAACGATCTGAAATGGGACGAATTGCTGAGCAGTTTGGGGATCAATTATGGATTACCCCTGATAACCCGCGGTCCGAAGAAATCAATGAAATTAATGATCAAATTTTAATGGGGCTTTCAGATAGTAGCCATAGTGTATTTGAGGATCGTAGCATTGGATTGAATGCAGCACTCGCAGCCTTGAATAAAGAGGATATCCTTGTTGTCCTTGGCAAGGGCCGTGAAGCATACCAGGAAATTAAAGGCAAAAAAATCCCTTATTCTGACATCAAAATAATTGAAACGTTTATCCATGAGAATTAATCTTCCCCACCCAATCGAATTTGCAAAAATATGGGAACAGGTTACAGGAGTAGCTCTCAATAAATCAGTGAGAGGTATCGTTACCGATAGCCGGGAAGTCCATCCCGGCGATCTTTATATTGCAATCTCCGGAGATCGTGTGGATGGTCACACATTTATAAAGGATGTTTTTGAGAAAGGTGCAGTATGCGCCTTAATCAATTCGGAAATAGAAAATGCAGATGGGCAGCTTATCAAGGTAGATAATTCAGTCGTGACCATCGGAAAGGTGGCTAAAGCATGGCGGAATCAAATTGATATTCCCGTCATGGGAATAACAGGGTCCAATGGCAAAACGTCCACGAAAGAATTACTAAAACATATATTGAGTGCACAATTTAATATTCACGCCACAGAAGGAAATTTTAATACTTCCATTGGACTCCCCCTTACACTCCTTCGGTTGACAAAGGAAAACACCATGTCTATTTTAGAAATGGGTGCGAATCAGCCGGGAGATATCGCCCAATTATGTGAAATTGCACTACCCACTCACGGGCTCATCACCAACATTGCTCCGGCCCATTTAGAAGGATTTGGAACCATTGAAGCAGTGGCCAAAACAAAAGGTGAACTTTTTGCATGTTTAGCAAAAGGAACTTCCTTTATTAATGCAGCAGATTATCGCGTAGGTGCTTTGGAAATTTTGGGAGATGCCGTATCGTTTGGGCTGACTCCCGAATGTGATTATCCCGCAGATATTCACCACGAAAATGATGGTGCTATTACCCTGACGGTTGATGCGGAAGAAATTCCCACGCACTCTGTAAATCTTACTTTTGCAAAGAATGTTATTGCTTGTGCAGCCATTGCTCGGACATTTGGACTATCTTGGGATGAAATCAGAATAAATGTCGCTTCATTTCAGCCACCCAAAGGCCGGTGCGAAGTTAAGAATAATGGCTCGATAACCATTATTGATGACACATATAATGCTAATTTAGAATCCACCGTTGCTGCCATTGACTACCTCAAAGCATTCAGCGGAAATGGCCAACGGATTTTTGTTTTTGGTGATATGTTTGAACTGGGTGATCTGTCGCAAGACCAGCACAGACGCGTTGGAGAAAAATGTAATGAAGCAGAATTATCCGCAGTATTTACTATCGGTGAAGAAACAGTAACAACTGACGCAATCATTACCTATTCAGAATACCATGAACATTTTGATAATAAAGATGATTTACTCACATCCTTAAAATCTATTATAAAAGACGGAGATAAGGTCCTGGTAAAAGGATCCAGGGGGATGAAAATGGAAACCATTGTGGAGGCCATGTTAGCAGTCTAATGCTGTATCACCTTTTATATCCACTCCGCGATTATTATTCCCCACTTAATATTTTTCAATACATCACGTTTCGCAGTGCCACTGCAGCGATCATGGCCTTGCTTATTAGTTTCATCCTCGGACCGGCCATTATACGAAAACTTCACCAAAAACAAATTGGCGAAGAAATTCGTGAACATGGCCCCCCGTCCCATTTTAAGAAAAAAGGGACACCAACCATGGGAGGGATAATCATCCTCATCGCCATTATCCTTCCCACGGTTTTACTTGCGGATTTGACAAATCCTTTTGTTCAAATTCTTCTCATTTCCACCATTTGGATGGGATTAATTGGGTTTATTGATGATTATTTAAAAACAATTAAAAAAATGAAAAAGGGCCTGGTGGCCCGTTACAAACTGGGTGGACAAATGTTACTCGGAGTCATTATTACCCTATGGATTTACAACACGCCAGCATGGGATAGTTTTCGAACCGTTACATCACTGCCCTTCTTTAAGGATGCAGTGGTTGATTTTGGCATTCTCTATCCCGCCATGATCGTCTTGGTAGTTACGGGAACTTCCAACGCGGTGAACCTGACCGATGGCCTCGACGGTTTGGCTGCAGGATTATTGGCCATTTCATTTACCGTATTCGCTACGATTGCCTATATGAGCGGTCGGGTTGATTTCTCCGATTATTTAAATATTATTTATCTTCCCGGTGCGGGGGAATTGACCATTTTTACCGCCGCTTGTGTGGGGGCATGTATCGGATATTTATGGTTTAATGCTGCGCCTGCCGAAGTATTCATGGGAGATGTGGGATCCCTCTCTACCGGGGCAGCATTAGGGACATTAGCCATATTGCTGAAAAAAGAATTTCTCTTGGCCATCATTGGCGGGGTGTTTGTAGCGGAAGCTGTGTCTGTTATTCTCCAGGTTGGATATTTTCGATATACACGAAAGAAGACGGGAGAAGGTAAAAAACTGTTTCTTATGGCACCATTTCATCACCATTTTGAGCTGAAAGGCTGGCCGGAATCACGTATAGTCATCCGCTTCTGGATTATAGGACTTTTATTGGCGCTTCTCACATTAACCACATTCAAGATTCGGTAATGGATATTTCAAACAAAAATAATATCAATATAAATGGGGCCAAAATCACTGTGATTGGCCTAGGGGAAAGTGGAGAAGCTGCTGCCCTATTGGGTGCACATCTTGGGGCAAATATATTCATGAGTGATGGTGGATCAACACCGGATATTCTGGATCGGAAAAAACGCCTGATTTCACAAGGAATCACCATTGAAATTGGCGGGCATACCGATAAAATTTATGATGCTGAATTATGGGTACTTTCACCAGGGATTCCACAGGATGCATCCATGGTCCTTACAGCCAAAGAAAAAAACATACCAGTTGTCAGTGAAATTGAATTTGGCAGTTGGTTTACGCAAGCGCCAATCCTGGCGTTAACCGGTTCTAATGGAAAAACCACATCGGTACATTTATTATCAGAAATGTGTAATACTGAGAAAATTTCCCCTGCCCTTTCAGGCAATGTGGGAACCGCATTTTCTAAAGTGATTTTAAAAGATTTGAAAGACAACCCAATAAACCGAGTTCATATATTAGAAATATCCAGTTTTCAAATGGAAAATATTGTTCATTTCAAACCATTCATATCTATTTTTCTTAATATTACGCCAGATCATTTGGATCGTTACCCCGGCATGGATGATTATATACAAGCCAAAATGAATATGATCCAAAATCAAACCAACAAAGAACACATTGTATATAATGATGATGATCCAATTCTCCGTAAAAACTTTGAAGACGCTCTCCCCATAACCCATGGTTTTAGTATTTTGGGGAAAGGTGAAACACAATTCACAATGAATGCGACAAAAATTTATGATGATGCGCACGCCACGCTCATTCAACTGGATCAACTCGCTCTACCCGGACGACATAATCTGGCCAATGCCTTGGCGGCCGCAACTGCGGCAAATATCCTCGGCGTTCCCAATTCACGAATCGCTCAAGTCATGTCTACCTTTGGAGGTGTAAAACATAGACTTGAGAAAGTCTTAGAAATCAATGGCGTAACCTATTACAATGATTCCAAAGCCACCAATGTTGATGCGGTAAAGGTTGCTCTGGATAGTTTCGACACTTCGATCCACCTTATTCTGGGTGGAAAAGATAAAGGCGGAGAATTTTCACAACTCCTTCCACATGCCCAAAATAAAGTGAAGGAAATTGTCGCCTATGGTCAAGCCGGTGAAAAAATCTCTAGAGCGTTAAGGGATGCGGTAAAGCTGGAACAAGTTTCCAGCCTGAAAGACGCTGTTGAGATTTGTCATCTAAACGCAGATGCCGGGGACATTGTTTTATTGTCCCCGGGCTGTGCCAGTTTTGATCAATTCACTAATTTCGAAGAACGAGGCGACGTTTTCAAATCTATTGTGAAGGAATTGACGCAATCATGAAACACTTGGATATTATAACCAAAAAATACGATCAAGTGCTGTTGGTGCTCATTATAGTTCTTTGTGTTGTGGGCACCGTCATGTTATATAGTTCCAGTTCCTCCCTTTCCCTGAATAAATCGGGTGGTGTCACGGATACCATATTTCTTCGTTCCCATTTAAAGCGTTTGATTGTAGGTATCTTCATTATGTTTTTCTTTATTCTCATGGATTATCGAAAATTAAAGACCATTGCACCTTACCTAATGATCGGTTCTATCGCCCTGTTATTTTTGACAAAATTAATTTATGTTATTCAGGGAATTAGCTTCCCGGCCCGTTGGTTAAACCTGGGCTTTATTACTGTCCAAACATCGGATATTGCACGGTTTTCATTGATGGTTTATCTTGCCTATTACATTGATAAAAAAAGAAACAAGCTCAAGGATTTTTATTCCGGGTTTTTTCCACCCATCGTCCTCATGGCAGGGATATTGGCTTCCATTGTAATTCAACCCGATTTTAGCACGGCAGCTGTCATCAGTTTAATTGGATTTGCCATGCTGTTTGTCGGCGGCGCAAAAATGTCCCATATGATGGCCACTGGTGCGGTGGCAACGGTAGTGATGATACCTGTATTGCTCATGCGATCCTACCGGATGAAGCGCGTCATTTACTGGCTCGGCACCGTCTTCGGTATGAGTTCAGGCGTCGCGGATCGGGAAGTAATGGGATACCAGGCGCAGCAGTCACTCATTAGTTTAGGGAATGGCGGCTTTTGGGGTTTAGGATTAGGAAATAGTATGGAAAAAAACCTATTTCTCCCAACGCCACACACCGATTTTATTTATGCGATTATTGGCGAAGAGTTGGGATTGTTGGGTGCCATTTTTGTTATTACATTATTTCTACTTATTTTTCAACGGGGTATAAAAATCGCCAAAGAAACCACGGATCCTTTTGGTGTCATGCTTGCCGTAGGCATCTCATTTAGCATCATCATTTATGCCTTTATTAATGTGGCTGTGGTTACTGGCATTTTCCCTGTAACCGGGTTACCCATGCCTTTAGTTAGTCACGGCGGTAGTGCCTTGGTCATAAATCTGGCTTGTTTGGGTATCCTTATTAATATCAGCCAAGCCAAACGCAGTGTCAATCATGGATCAGGTTGGAGGCCGAAACTCAATGGATAGGTCAATGAATATCATCATTTCCGGTGGTGGTACTGGCGGACACTTATATCCCGCTCTTGCTATTGGTGATGAAATTATGGTTCGGCATCCTTTGACAAATATCCATTATGTTGGATCCACATTTGGGATCGAAAAGGAAGTGCTTCCTGTAAAAAATGTAAATCATTCTCTCTTATCCATTCGCGGGTTTCAACGAAGTCTTAATTTGGGAAGTATAGGAAAAAACCTTTTGCTGCCGGGCCGATTAATTGCTTCCATTGGAAAAATGAAAAGTTTGTTCGATTCCCTTCAACCGGATTTGGTCATAGGGACGGGTGGTTATGCTTGCGCTCTTCCCCTTCGCGAAGCCATTCGAAAAGGAGTGCCTACCCTCATCCAGGAGCAAAACTCCTACCCGGGTGTGACTACTCGATGGTTTGCCGATAAAGCAGATACAGTATGCATCGCTTTTGAAGAAGCACAATCCTATATAAAAAAAAAATGCATTTTGGCTGGGAACCCCGTGAGGAAAGAAATTAGGTTGGGACACCGAGAGATTGGACTGAGTCAATTTGGGTTTTCTCCTGATAAAAAAACGCTTTTCCTTTTTGGGGGAAGCCAGGGATCATTGGCGTTGAATCAAGCCATGGATCAAATGATACAAGCCTTTTCTATTTCCGATACGCAAGTCATTTGGCAAACGGGAAAAACCCATTATGGGCATTACCGTCACCATGAAAATGAATTGTGTAAAGTGCGCCCATTTATCGAGGATATGGCCAATGCATATGCCGCCAGTGATTTGGTATTGAGCCGTGCAGGTGCCATTACCTGCTCCGAGTTAACTGTATGTGGAAAACCATCTATTCTGATCCCCTTCCCTGCGGCGGCGGCAGACCATCAGACTAAAAATGCCCTTTCTTTGTCTGAACATGGGGCCGCCTCCTTGATTCCAGAAAGCGATCTCATTCCTGAACACACGGCCAATCTCATCCAGAATATGTTAGATCAAGAAACCCAATTAAAAGAAATGGCAGAGGCCAGTTTAAAATTAGGGAAACCGAATGCCACTTCTGAAATTGTGAACCATGCCATGGAATTGATACAATCATGATGTTTCGAAAAGTCAATAAAGTTCATTTTGTAGGAATTGGCGGTATTGGCATGAGCGGTATTGCTGAATTACTCATCAATTTAGGTTTTACAGTCAGTGGTTCCGATTTAAATGATTCGGAAATCATTCAAAATTTAAAATCAAAAGGGGCCGAAATTTATAAGGGGCATCAGCCCAGCAATGTGAATGGCTGCGAAGTGATGGTCTATTCAAGTGCTGTCCCTCAAGATAATCCAGAATTAATTGCGGCAAGGGATAAGGGAATCCCTATCATAAAACGGGCGGAAATGCTGGGCGAACTAATTGCGTTAAAGCAAACCAGCATTGGCGTGGGCGGTACCCATGGAAAAACATCAACCTCTTCTATGGTGGGTGCATTACTCTCTCATGCAGGGTTAGACCCCACCTTAGTTGTGGGCGGTTTGGTTAAAAATATTGATACCAATTCTCAACTAGGCGCCGGTGATTTAATCGTGGTTGAAGCGGATGAATACGACAAAAGTTTTTTACAGTTAAAACCAACCATATCTGTAATCACCAATATTGAATTAGAACATATGGATTGTTATGATGATGCAGATGATCTTCATGATTCTTTTGCCCAATTTGCAAATTCAGTACCTTTTTATGGTGCAGTGGTGGTATGTCTTGATTCTCCTGGTGTTCAAGTTATCATTCCCAATATAAAACGTCCTGTTGTTACTTACGGATTCTCATCTCAAGCAGATATTGGTGCAAAAAATGTGAAATCCAATGAAACGGAAACGACGTATTCCCTGTACCAAAATAATCAAAAATGCGGCAAAGTCACACTCCAGGTTCCCGGTAAGCATAATGTACTTAATTCCTTGGCCGCCGCTGCCATTGGGTTTGAAATGGGGTTAGATGCAAAAACCATTATTGCAGGCTTGGGCAGTTATGGGGGTGTAAGAAGACGGTTTGAAATTAAAGGTATCGCCCGGAATATAATGGTGGTGGATGATTATGCCCACCATCCTACAGAAGTTGCCGCCACCCTACAGGCAGCCAGAGATGGATGGAAACGAAGAATTGTCGCTGTTTTTCAACCCCATTTATTTTCCAGGACCAAAGCATTTTATAAAGAGTTTGCCGCATCATTTATGGATAGTGACATATTAATTGTAACCGATGTTTACCCTGCCCGTGAAAAACCAATCGAGGGAGTGAATGGAAAACTTGTTTTTGATGCAGCGAAATTTGCCGGTCATAAACAGGCTCACTATGTCCCGGAATTAGAGGATTTGCAGGATGTGCTTGATCGTATCGTCATGGATAATGATATGGTTATTACCCTTGGAGCAGGCACTATTTGGCGGTATGGCCAATCGTACTTTGATCATTTAAATAGCCAGGAGGCGGCTGCTTGAGGTGGATTCCATGGAAACATTAAACACCATAACCCAGGGCACATTCCTAAAAAATGAAGCCATGGCTCACCATACCTCTTATGGCATTGGCGGCCCGGCAAAAGCATATGTGACACCGATGGACAAATTTGATTTAGCTCATATTCTCCAATGTGCGAATAAGCATCATATAGCAACCTATTTTGTGGGATCCGGATCCAATTTATTGGTGGCCGATGAGGGCATTGACGGATTAGTCATAACTTTGGGTAAATCGTTTAATCAATTAAAAATTAACGGGACGACTGTGTTTGCTCAATCCGGTGTAATGCTGGGAAAAATGGTAAAAGAATGTATTCATCTAAACTTATCCGGCGTTGAAAGCCTCGTTGGTGTTCCCGGAACGCTGGGCGGTGCACTGGTGATGAATGCAGGCGCATTTGGAGGGGAAATCTCTAATTTTTTGAAAGAGGTAACCGTCATGACAATGGATGGTCAGGAGAAGATTTATAATCCTGAAGATATTTCCTTTTCCTATCGTCACTCCACCTTCCCTGAAAATGAAATTGTATTAAGCGCAGCATTTGAATTAATTCAAAGTGATACAATAACCGTCATGGAAAAACGATCTAAAGCAAGTGGAGGTCGAAAAGCATCCCAACCATTAAAATTTCGTTCTGCCGGCAGTGTATTTAAAAATCCGAATGAAGGTGCCGCTGGATACTATATTGATCAAGCGGGATTAAAAGGCACTCAAATCGGGGGTGCAGAAATTTCACCTATTCATGCCAACTTTTTTGTGAATCATGGGGAAGCCAAAGCATCAGATATTGTGGCGCTTATTCGTCTGGCAAGAGAAACTGTCCAGGATAAGTTTGGTATAGCTTTGGATTTAGAAGTAAAAACATTGGGATTTAAACCGGGGACATTTGACGTATGAGTAAAAAGAAAAAACAAAAGATTACCTTAAGACAGGTCATAGGCGGCAGTCTATCATTCCTCTTTATACTGACGCTATGGGGAGCGGTGCGATGGGCCAATTACCGCCAAACATTTACCGTTGATGCCATTCGGTTCAGCGGGCTGGAAATATTGGAAAAAGAAACGGTTCAAAAAATGATCTCCAATTTGGAAAATCAATCAATTCATGATGTCAATATGGGAGAAATGGCGCAAATAATTGAAAGTAATCCATTTATAAAAGCCGCCCGTATAAGCCGGCATTTTCCCAATCAAATAAAAATTAATATTATTGAAAGAGAACCATTGGCTATGCTCAATATGGAATCCGCTTTAATGATTGATAACGAAGCTGTTGTATTGCCAAACCATCCCTACGCAGAAAGTGCACTTATTCCTATTTTATCCGGATTTAATAATGCAAAAGACCTCTATCCTGAGGGAGAACAAACCTATTCTGTAAAGGTAAAAGAAGCAATTGAAATTTTAAATAAACTCTCCAATCACTATCCAAAATTATATGACGAAGTTTCAGAACTGACCCTAAATAAAGATGACGAATATGTCATTATTTTAGCAGATCGCCCGACAAAAGTCATCCTGGGGAAAAGAGATATTATTCCAAAATTAAATATATTAAAAAGTTTTGATAAAGCATTAGGAGAACGACAGTTAACCGATTACCGACTACTGGATATGCGGTATAAGAAACAGCTGATAGCGAGGGAATGGTCATGATTCGATCTCATCGACAAAACGAAAAATATATCCAAACAGGGCTGGATGTAGGGTCAGATAAAATTTGCTGTGTTATTATAGAAGTGGACCCGGATTCTCAGAATATCAAATTATTGGGGATTGGAAACTCTCCTGCCACCGGGATTAAAAAAGGATCCATTACCCATCGGGATCAACTCATTGATGAAATGGATTTTGCACTTCAGGAAGCTCAAACGATGGCTGATATGAATGTACAAAAATTATCTTTGGGTATTTCCGGAGATCATATCCGAGGCATTAATACGCAAGGCGCCATTGCCATTGGAAATCAAAATGGAACAAATGTTCCAACACAAAATGACATTACATCAGATGATGTTCATCGCGTGTTGGATTTGGCAAAAGCCATCTCGCTTCCGGTGGACCGGGATATTCTCCATGTGTTACCTCAGGAGTATGTGATTGACACCATGGATTCCATTAAAGATCCTGTTGGGCTGACGGGCCGACGACTGGAAGCGCGAGTACATTTAATTACGGTCGCTACCACAGCAGCAACCAACTTGGTCAGTTGTGCCGAAGAATTAGGTGTAGAGGTGGACGGTATTGTTTATCAAGGCATCGCTTCCAGTATAGCCACATTGGAGGAAGATGAAAAAAATCTTGGAGTCGTTTGTGTAGATATTGGCGCTACCACCACTGATATAGTGGTTTATCATGAAGGCGGTGTACGTCATACGGCAACGGTGGGAATCGGTGCTGCCAGTATTACAAATGATATTGCTGTTATGCTTCAGGTTGGAATCGAAGAAGCAGAAAAAATTAAAAAAACCTATGGATCGGCAAAAGCATCCATGTCCTCCCCTGAGCTGGATTTTGAATTGCCAGCGAAAAATGGACAAATCAAGCGTAAAATATCTGAGCATGAATTATCCCGCTATGTAGAAGCACGGATGGTTGAAATTCTGCAATTGGTTATGCGGGAAGTTTCCCGTGCTGACATTAAAGAAAAATTGACTTATGGTATGGTACTAACAGGTGGAGGATCGGAACTAAAAAATCTGGTCGGGCTCGCTCAGGAAACCATTAATATGCCTGTTAGAATCGGAAATCCGAATAATATCAGCGGCCCCATTGATGTGGCATCCAGCCCTATTTATGCCAGCGCCATCGGGTTAGCTCAATGGAAAAACTTTGGGGATGATTTATCCCTCATTCAATTAACGGAGTCGTCTATCAAAGGCACGGTGAATAAAATTAAGAAAATAGTCAGTGAATTTTTTTAATTAGATGAATCTAAAAACACATACCAAAAAACCAAGAAAAGGAGAACAACTATGCTATTCGAATTCGATAGTTTAGCGGAACAAAAAGCAAATCTGAAGATGATCGGCGTAGGCGGTGCAGGCGGGAATGCGGTCAATCGTATGATACAAGCCGGCATGACCGGTGTCGATTTTATCGTCATCAATACGGACGCTCAGGATTTAGATAATAATGCAGCTGAAAATAAAATTCAGATTGGTAAAAACCTCACCAAAGGATTAGGCGCAGGTGCACGGTCAGAAGTAGGCAAGGATGCCATGGAAGCGGATTTGGAGGTTGTTAAATCTCTGTTGGAAGGATCCGATATGGTATTTATCACTGCAGGAATGGGTGGCGGTACAGGAACCGGGGCGGCGCCTGTGGTGGCTCAATTAGCCCGTGAAATGGGTATATTAACAGTGGGTGTAGTTACGGTCCCCTTTAATTTTGAAGGACCGAAACGCATGAACCGAGGATTGGCCGGCGTCACGGAATTACGAAAAGCCTGTGATACGGTGATTACAATTCCGAACCAAAAGCTCATGTCCATTGTGGATAAAAGCACGACTGTGGTCGAAGCGTTTAAACTGGCAGATTCTATTCTACACCATGCATCTAAAGGCATTTCAGACCTCATTAATGTCCATGGGTTGATTAACCTAGATTTTGCTGATGTTGAAACAGTCATGAAAAACATGGGTGAAGCTGTTATGGGTACGGGTACGGCCAGCGGTGAAGAACGTGCTGTGTTGGCATCCCAACAAGCCATTTCCAGTCCATTGCTGGATAATGCTACCATCTCTGGTGCACAAGGTGTATTGGTGAATATTACTGGTGGTCCCGATCTCACATTGATGGAAGTGGATGAAGCCACATCCATCATTTTTGAAGAAGCTGGAAAAGATGCAAACATCATCTTTGGTGCGGTCATTGATCCAGCAATGACGGATACAATCATGGTGACGGTAATCGCCACAGGATTCAACCGAAAGCTGGCCGGTGATATCATCAGTTCCACCGTAGAACGAAAAGAAGTGACACCGACCCAAACACGCCTCCTGACGGAGAAAGAAAATGTACCCCTTTATGAAAAAATGAAACAGGAAGAACTCATTCCGGATCAACTTGCTGTTGAATCACCAAAACCAACCCTGTTTTTTGATGATACAAATCCGCCTATTTATGGGAATGATTTGGAAGTACCGGCCTTTATCCGCCGACAGCATGAATAGATTAGGATATCAATCAGTAGTCTGGTGATCTATTTGTTCGAGAGAATGAATGGGTGGTATAATGGGAATAGGGTTCGGGTTTTCACATAAGTATTTACATACCTGAACACTTTAAGAAAAGAGGGAGTCCGATAAGGACTCGACAACGAAAATCAGAGTGTTTTCATGAGGTTCTTCCCTAAAACAGAAGAAGCGGTCAGTAATCCAGAAAATAAAGCACTGGTGAGACCTACCGTTGTCACATCCTGTCCCGTGAGATATAGATTTTTAATATTCGTTTGGGGCCGTAGCCATTTCTGATGAAATCTTTGGGGTGTATGATCAAGCCCATACATTTCTCCCGCAGGATAATGGGCCATATCACGCACAGATAGGGGTGTGGATAATTCATAATAATCCAAGGTATCTTTGGCTTCTGGAACATGTTTATATACTACATTTAATATTTTTTGAGCCAATGCTTCTTTGAAATCTTCGTAAGAATCACCCCTGCCCTTCCAGGGTTCATTCTGCCATGCTTTAAATTGATCCCATGATCCAAGTGTAATGGCTTCCATGGTGGCACATCCAGGATGATTTTTATCCCAATCTGGATCTTTCGCCGATGGGAATGAGACATATACAACGGGAAAATCTCCATCAGGGTTTTTTCTATAATTGTCCACATTCTGATCATGATCATACCCGGGGTAAATCCATAAGTTTGTATTACTGAACCCCAGTGCTTTCGCTGATTTATTTAATCCTATATATAGACAAAGATAACTTTCAGTCGGTCTTACATTTTTTACGTTTTCTTTGAGCACTTTACCCGCTGATTGATTTCGTAAAAATGTATTGACTGTGTTTAAGAGGCCCGCACTGCTCACGACCCGAGAGGCGAATAATTCATCTCCATTATCCAATCGGACCCCCACCGCTTTTTTCCCTTGGGTTAATATTTCATCCACGCCGGCATTCACCACAATTTTTCCACCCATTGATTCGATCAAATCACTGGCATATTCTGCAATCATTCTTGATCCGCCTACGGGATAATTCCCCCCATCCAGATAATGGCGAACCACACTGGCATGCATGGCAAAACTGCTCCTACCCGGTGGTGACCCATAATCACCCCATTGTCCTGTTAAAACACCCTGCAATTTTTTATTTTGGGTGAATGTATTCATTACATCCTTCGTCATTCGATCCGCATATTCAAAAAATGGTTTGGTCATGGATCCATATAAAAATGGACTAAGCCATTTGGGCAGGGCCTTGCTGGTATAAAATCCACGCCCTTTCCGAATGTAAGATTGCACGAAATCTATATAATCACGAATACCCTTCTCTTCTTCCGGAAAATGTGCCGTTAAGGATTGGATGAATTTTTCTTTTGGTGCAATAAAATCGTAAGATTTGTCCGGGAAGATTATGCGGTCATAATTATCATCCATTTTAGCCCATTTTAGCTTCCCATCCGTAACGCGGTCAAATAATTTTCTTGTATATGACTTTGTATTATGCACTTCACCTATATAATGAATACCCACATCCCATTCATAATTTTTTCGTTTAAATGTGTGGGTAAAGCCGCCAACCTTAAAATGTTTCTCTAAAACAAGAACCCGTTGACCATGTTGGGATAATAAAACAGCTGTGGTGAGACCACTCATCCCGGAACCAATTATTATAGTATCAAATTTTTCCTGAGAGATTTCAGAACGATATCCAGACCACTTTTTCAT
>JAPYOT010000007.1:0-29213 GCA_029938045.1 Fidelibacterota bacterium
GGAAAACGATTGGAAGATAATTTTGAATTGATCCGTGAATTGAAGCAAATTTGCGCCATGGGATATCCTGTTTTAATTGGTCCTTCCCGGAAATCTTTTATCGGCATGGTGTTGAACCTGCCGGTGGCTGAACGACTGGAAGGCACGTTGGCGTCCATCACTGCCAGTGTTATGAATGGTGCCCGTATTGTTCGAGTCCATGATGTCATTGCCACTCATCGCACTGTCACCATCACCGAAAAAATCATGGAAATGAATTAAATGATTCTGTTTAAAATCGGTTTTCTGACGGTCACCTTAATTGATGTGATTGACTTGCTTTTGGTGAGTTGGCTGTTTTTCAAAGTGTATATTTACTTTAAAGGCACCCGTGCCGGACAGATGTTAGCCGGGCTCATTATTCTCATGGTCGGTTCATTCCTTTTTAACGCCTTTGGTCTCAGCGCATCCAGTTGGCTGGTCAATCAATTCCAAACGGTGTGGGTGGTGGCCTTTGTGATTCTATTCCAACCGGAACTCCGGCGTCTATTAATTTATGTAGGTCAAACAAGGTTTTTCCAGAAGATATTTCGCGTGGGAACATCCAGAACCATTATATCCATTGTGGAAGGGGCTACTCAGCTTCAAGAACGGCATTGGGGCGGGTTAATTGTGATTCAACGGGAAACAGGTCTTCGATCTTATAAGGATCAAGGGACTCAGCTAAAAGCGGAAGTAACCGCTCCTTTACTCGTGTCTATTTTCAATCCATCTTCTCCACTCCATGATGGTGCTGTGATTATTCAAAATGATATTATAGATGCGGCGGCGTGTATTTTGCCGTTGACTGAAAGTACCATGATTGATCAAGAAATGGGTACTCGTCATCGTGCAGCATTGGGCATTTCTGAAGAGACTGATGCGATTGTTGTATTGATTTCCGAAGAAAAAGCACGGATTTCCGTGGCTGAAAATGGTCGGTTTGCTCATATTGGCATGGATGATATTGCCCTGAGAAAATATTTAAATGATCGAATGTTTATTGCTTCTGGAGATTAAATATATATGTCGCTCTAAGTTTGTGGAAGGGGGACAGAAAAACATATGTCAATTTTAAGTTACACAATCCTCAGCGTTTTGCTTGTGAGCCTTGTTTCTTTAGCCGGTGTTATCACCCTTTCATTGTCAGGAAAAACGCTGGATCGAATTATGACTTACTTGGTGAGCTTCGCTACAGGAAGTCTATTTGGTGGTGCATTGATTCATCTTTTGCCGGAAGCTTACGCCACCGCCGACAATCCTCTTCACGTATCATTGTGGACGATTGGCGGTCTTGCTACTTTTTTTGTGATGGAAAAATTCTTTCGGTGGCGCCATTGCCATCATCCCACAACAGAGGATCATGTTCATCCCGTGGTTCCCATGAATATTTTTGGAGACGCCATGCATAATTTTATTGATGGCGTTCTCATCGCCATTAGCTTTTCTGCCAGTATTCCACTGGGGATTGCAACCACGACCGCCGTGCTATTCCACGAAATTCCTCAGGAAATCAGTGATTATTCTATTTTAATTAATGGGGGACTTTCGGTCAAAAAAGCATTAATGGTAAATTTCTTCAGTGCATCACTTGCTATAGTTGGTGCATTATTTGCCCTTCAGATGGGAAACAATATCTCAGGATTTACAGAAGCGCTTGTGCCCTTGACTGCTGGCGGATTTCTCTATATTGCAGGTTCTGATTTGATTCCTGAACTTCACCATAACACAGATGTTAAAAAATCCATTATTCAATTATTGATGCTGATTGCAGGCGTGGCAGTTATGACTGTATTAGCGATAAAATTCTGAAAAATCTCAAAGCCTTCTTGTAAATTTAATCTATGGAATTATTCGATTTAAAAGAACAATACGCCGCTGCACAAAAAAAATACACAGAATTGCGGAGGTATCTTTGACCTAGCCGGTAAACAAGCTGACTTAGAAAAAATGCGCCAGATATCGGCTTCGCCTGATTTTTGGAACGACAATACGGCAGCGTCAGCGCTCTTAAAAAAAATCTCTATTATTGAGAAAGAAATATCTCTTTGGGAAGTATTAGATACCATGCATGGAGATGTGGAAGTCCTGTTAGAATTTGCAGAAGCAGGGGAAGCGGATTTAAAGGAAGTAGAATTAGAACTCAATAAGTTTGTCACTACGATTGAGGATTTAGAGTTAAAAATGATTCTTGGCGATGAGCAGGATACACAAAACGTCATTATGACAATTCATCCCGGCGCCGGTGGTACCGAGAGCCAAGATTGGGCTGAGATGCTTTACCGTATGTACTCACGCTGGATTGAGCGAAAGGGATTTAAAAAGGAAATAATGGATCTTCAACCGGGAGATGAGGCAGGCATCAAAGATTTGACCATGGAGGTTAAGGGGGATTATGCTTACGGGTTGTTGAAAGCAGAAGCCGGTGTTCATCGATTGGTACGCATTTCACCATTTGATTCAAATAGTCGTCGTCACACTTCATTTGTTTCTGTATTTATTTATCCTTCATCTGAGGAAGAAATTGAAATTGAAATTGACCCGGGCGATTTACGTATTGACACTTATCGCGCCAGCGGTGCCGGAGGTCAACATGTGAATAAAACGGACTCGGCTATTCGAATTACCCATATTCCGTCGGGCATTGTTGTTCAATGTCAAAATGAACGGAGTCAGCATAAAAATAAAGCATCTGCAATGAAAGTATTGAAGGCCCGGATGTATCAAGCAGAAGTTGAAAAAGAAAAAGAAGCCATGAAAGATTTGGAAGATACCAAGATGGATATCGGATGGGGAAGCCAGATTCGATCATACGTTTTTCATCCGTATAATATGGTGAAAGACCATCGTACTAAAGAAGAATCCGGTAATGTATCGGCAGTCATGGATGGTGATATTGATAAATTTATTCGTGCCTTTTTAATGAGTCAATTGGGGCGAAATTTGGAAACAGAGAAAGTATAATTATAATGTCAGAAGATCAAAAAAGCTTAAAACAAATCATCGAATTTCGTAAAGAAAAATTACAGAAACTATTGGATGCAGGTATTGATCCTTATCCACCAAAATACGAGCCCACCCATTTCAGTTTAGATATTTTGAATGATTTTGAAAATCTGGAAAATAATGATGTAAATGTTGCGGGACGCATCATGTCCCTTCGGAAAATGGGAAAAGCATCATTTTTTCACATCCAGGATGGGAAGGGAAAAATCCAGGTATTTATCCGGAGAGATGATGTAGGTGAAGAAAATTATGCTCATTTTAAATTATTGGATATGGGTGACTATGTGGGTGTTCAGGGATATGCCTTTAAAACGAAAATGGGCGAAATATCTGTTCACGCAAATTCGATTACGATTTTATGTAAATCCATTCGTCCTTTACCGGTTGTGAAAGAAAAAGAAGGGGAAATATTTGACGCATTCATCGATAAAGAACAGCGTTATCGAAATCGTCATCTGGATTTAATTGTAAATCCGGTAGTACGAGATACCTTTGTTAAGCGGGCAAAAATCATTCGTGGACTCAGAGATCATTTGGATAATTTAGGATTTTTAGAAGTTGAAACGCCTGTCCTTCAACCACTCTATGGTGGTGCCAATGCCCGGCCTTTCACGACTCATCATAATGCTCTGGATCAGCAGCTTTATTTGCGGATTGCCGATGAACTTTATTTAAAACGATTGATTATAGGCGGAATGGATCGTGTGTATGAAATTGCCAAGGATTTCCGCAATGAAGGAATGGATCGGAATCATAATCCTGAATTCACTATGTTGGAATTTTATTGGGCATATGCAGATTTTGAAGATAATATGAATCTGGTGGAAGATATGATTCAAAGTGTTGCAAAAAACATAGATGCTTTGCAGGTGACTTGGGGAGAAATGGAAATAGATTTATCCAAACCATTTCAGCGTCGGCCTCTTTTAGAATTGCTAAAGGATGCGACGGGAGAAGATTTGACTGAAGCGTCAGATGAACAAATGAAAAAGATATGTAAATCCAATAATATTGAAGTGGAAGAAAATGCCAATTACGGTCAAATGCTGGATGAATTAATGAGCGCATTGGTAGAGCCGAATCTGGTGCAGCCCACATTTGTTACTGATTATCCCAAAGCCATTTCACCTTTGGCGAAAAAACACCGTAGCGGAAATCCTCATTTAGTCGAACGATTTGAATTATTTATTGGTAGAGCGGAATTTGCCAATGCATTTACAGAGTTGAATGATCCCATCGATCAGCGGGAACGATTTGAATCCCAAGCCCGGTTGGCGGAAAGGGGAGATGAAGAAGCTCACCCTGTAGATGAAAATTTCCTTCAGGCCATGGAAACAGGCATGCCGCCAACAGGAGGAGTAGGGATAGGTGTGGATCGCTTGGTCATGTTACTGACAGAAAATATAACCATTAAAGATGTGATTCTTTTTCCGGCTATGCGAACAGAAGAATAAAATATATCTGGTGAATTTCCCTTTTTACCTATCCACTCGATATCTCCGTTCAACTCAAAAAGGGAGTTTTACCCGAATTGCCGGTGTACTTTCTGTGGCGGGACTTGCAGTAGGAATTTCGGCGCTTCTTATTACATTATTTATTCTCAATGGATTCGAAAGAGTCATCTCAGAAAAAATTGCTGACTTTGATGGCCACATTCGTGTCCGCCATTATTTAAATAATCCCATCCGGTCAGACATTGAAGAATTGGATCAATTTGTATCTGCTTATAATGAAGAAGTGGTTAAATCTAAATTTATTCAGGGTTCTGCTTTATTACGAAAAGGAAAGTCCGCAGAGGGCGTGATTGTGGAAGGGATTGAGGAATCCGGAGCCGAGTTTCTCACAAAATTATTAATCAGTGGAACTGTTGATGTGAAAGATCGCGGGATCATCATTGGAGAACGATTGGCAAATCAATTGAATATTGGTATTGGAGATAAAACGGTTCTTTTTGATTTGACCTCATTAAGGGGATCGAAAAAACGACTAAAACAATTTACCGTTACTGGAATTTTTCATTCCGGTATGTCTGAATATGATCAGTCTCTCGTTTATACAAACTTGATACAGGCTGATGGATTATTTAATATGAAAGGGAAAGTGTCCGGTCATGTGCTGCGGTTGTATGATCCTGCATTGGCAAATGATTTTTCCCAATTATTAGGAGAAGAACTGGCTTATCCTTATATGGTTATGACATGGAAAGAGAAAAACCGTTCCTTGTTCAAATGGATGGATGTTCAGCGATGGCCAATTTTATTTATTTTCAGCCTCATCGCTCTGGTGGGTATTGTGAATATTATATCCGCTTTGGCCATGATTGTTCTGGATAAAACACGTCAAATCGGAATTTTGAAATCTTTAGGGTTGCCTGAAAGAAAGTTGAAACAGGTCTTTCTTGCAAAGGGATTTATTATTGGTGTGGCAGGTGCTGTTTCCGGTTCTGCCTTGGCTCTTTCTCTTGCCTGGCTACAGAATAATTTCAAACTGATTACCGTACCAGAAGATGTGTATTTTATGGATTTTATTCCCTTAGATGTGAATCTCGCTCATGTAGCTATTGTGACGATTGTTTCAGCTATCTTTGCTATTTTTGCTGCAATTTGGCCCACGATTCGTGCCGGGAATATTCAGCCGGCGAAGGCATTGAATTACGAATGAAATTCTCACAATCTATCGCCAGGCGCTTTATGCTTGGTGGAAAAGGGGCTGGCCCTAGTCGTCTGACGGGGTGGATCGCTATTATTGGCTTGGCCGTGGGTTGTATGGCCATGATTCTTTCTGTATCGATTCTCAATGGGTTTGAATCACGTGTCGTGAGTCGGATTATTGGTTTTGAAGGTGATATTCGTGTGAGTGGAATAACCGAATGGAATAGTAGCATAGAGGAAATTCAATCGATTAGTGGGGTAAAGTCAGTCATGCCATTTCAAGAACGAAAAGGATTAATCCTCGGGCGGGAGGATTCCCAACGGATGGTTTTACTCAAGGCTGTGGATCCTGGAATGATAACCTCATTCTACGAATTAAATATGCTGAAAGGAGATAGGAGTTCAGATTTACCTCAGGTATTTTTAGGTGAAATGACGGCTCGACGACTTAATCTTAATTTGGGAGATGGACTCAGGATTATGAGTCCTATAGACCATGGATCCAGTTGGGGAATCCCGCGACAGATTCAATGTATTGTGGGTGGTATTTTTAATATACAAGTGCTGGATTTGGATGATAAAATTGCATTTATTCCAACAAGTGTTGGCCAAAAACTGTTTATTCGTAAAGAAGGTCCAGATGGCGTGGATATTCGCCTCACTGAAAATGCCGAGATTGATAGGGTAAAGGCAACCATTCAAAAAAGATTTACGAATGCCCATGTTGATACTTGGGGAGATCTCCACAGTGAATTATTCGGCGCTATGCAATTTGAGCGGATAGGGTCCTTGGCGGTACTGAGTTTGATTATTATGGTCGCCTGTTTTAATCTTGTGACAACATTGATATTAGTTACAGCACAAAAAGTAAGAGAATATGGAATTCTTCAAGTGATGGGAACAACACGAGGATTGGTAAAATCAATCGTCATGCATCAGGGAGGAATGATTGGCGGACTGGGGATTTCGGCAGGCTTAGGGATTGGATTGCTATTCATTCTGGCCCAAAATGTTTTTGGCCTTATCTCCCTGCCGGAGGATATATATTTTACCCCCTATTTGCCTATGGTTATTTTTATTAATGATGTCATAACTATCTTGTCTATTTCCCTGGGAATGGTCATTTTATCTTCCTTCATTGCAGCGAAACGGGCTCTGATGATTTCACCCTTAGAAGCCATTAATTTAGAGAAATGATTTTAGAAGCAAAAAATTTATCAAAATCCTATCGAAACGGATCCAAAATACTTTCTGTATTTAAAGATATATCTATGGATATCGAGCCAGGTGATCTCGTGACCATTATGGGCCCCAGTGGTGCAGGGAAATCCACCTTACTCAATATATTGGGCACATTGGATAAACCAGACAGGGGTACACTTATATTAGATGGTAAATCTGTAGAATCTCTGTCGAATAATGCATTAGCTCAACTACGTAATTCGGTTCTTGGCTTTGTTTTTCAGTTTCACCATTTACTACCGGAATTTACCGCGTATGAGAATGTGCTCATTCCAAATCAAATCTCAGGAAATGAGGGAGATCATTATAAAGCGAATGAATTATTGGATTATATTGGCCTCATTGATCGGAAGGATCATTTTCCATCCCAATTGTCCGGAGGGGAACGCCTGCGTGTAGCGGTGGTACGGTCCCTAATGAATGAGCCAAAACTAGTGTTGGCCGATGAACCCACAGGAAATCTAGATTTGGGAAATGCCAATCGCCTGGTTGATTTATTCAAAAAAATCAATACTGATTTTAATCAGGCATTTGTTATTACCACCCATAATCCGGAAGTGGCATCCATTGGAAAAAAGAAATATTATCTGGGGAATGGGTCAATCTCCCCCACAGATAAGTTTTGATACTGAATAAAGCCTGTTTAATTTCAAGGTAGCATGAAAGAAAATTTTTCTAAACGCGTGCAGAGCATAATGAAATATGCCAAGGAGGAAGCCATTCGCCTTGGACATAGTTATGTGGGTTCTGAGCATTTATTATTGGGTCTTTTGCGTGAAGATTTTGGGCTTGGTTCTAAGATTTTTGATATTTATGACTGTGACATTGAAGATATCCGTTCCATGGTGGAGGATATGATAAAAACGTCTGGCGGTACCATGACATTGGGACATTTACCTTTGACTCGCCGTGCGGAGCGCATCCTTCGAAATGCCTTTAATGAAGCATCTGCAATAGGAGTCACGATTGCTGATGACGAGCATCTTCTTTTAGCCATGCTGAAAGAAACAGAAGGAATCGCTTACGAAGTACTCAACGCTCATAACTTGAATTATGACAGTGTTGTGGATTTAATTCAGGATGATAGTCGGGTAGGAAAGCCTGTGCAGTCAAAGCCTAAACTGAAAGAAAAATCACCCAAGTCAAAAACACCTGCGCTGGATCATTTTTCTCGGGATATTACCAAAATGGCCCGACAGGGAAAGCTTGATCCGGTGATTGGACGACAGAATGAAATTGAACGGGTGGCCCAAATATTGTCGCGTCGCAAAAAGAATAACCCCGTCCTGATTGGTGAACCTGGTGTGGGTAAAACTGCTATTATTGAGGGACTTGCACAAAAAATTATCACAAAAGATGTTCCACGTCTTTTGCACAATAAACGAATTTTATCTCTCGATTTAGCCGGACTTGTTGCGGGAACAAAATATCGCGGTCAATTTGAAGAGCGAATGAAAACAATCATGGTGGAGTTAGAAAAAACCGACAACCTAATTTTGTTCATTGATGAACTTCATACCCTCGTTGGCGCGGGTGGTGCCTCCGGATCTTTGGATGCTTCTAATATGTTTAAACCGGCGCTAGCTCGTGGAGACATTCATTGTATTGGGGCCACTACGCTAGATGAATATCGGAAATATGTAGAGAAAGATGGCGCTCTGGATCGTCGGTTCCAAAAAGTGAACGTAGCACCGCCATCAACAGCGGAGTCTATTGCTATCCTGAAAGGACTTCAATCCAGTTATGAAAAACATCATAATGTTATTTATGATGATGATGCGATTGAAGCCTGTGTTCAATTATCCGATCGTTACATTACCGATAAGTATTTACCTGATAAAGCCATTGATATCATGGATGAAGCGGGCTCCCGTTCTCATATGCTGAATATGAAAGTGCCTCAAGAAGTGATAGACCTTGAACTTGAAATTGAAAAGGTACGGTCGAAAAAAGATTCGGTCGTGATGGCGCAAAAATTTGAAGATGCAGCCAATCTTCGAGATACGGAACAAAAACTGGTGCATAAACTGAAGAATCTCCAGAATGATTGGCAAATAAATGAAGCGTCTAACCCCATTCGGGTTACAGAAGACAATATTGCAGATGTAGTATCGATGGTGACGCGAATACCGGTACGAAAAGTTGCCCAGTCTGAAGGCAAGAAACTGCTAAAGATGAATGATGAAATATCCGAAGGGATTATTGGACAAGATCGGGCTATTAATAGTGTCAGTCGCGCAATACAACGATCTCGCGCAGGTCTAAAAAGTCCAAATCGACCAATTGGTGTATTCCTGTTTTTGGGCCCCACTGGCGTAGGAAAGACTGAAACAGCTAAGGTATTAGCTCATTATTTATTTAGTCACGGGGAAGCGCTCATTAAACTGGATATGAGTGAATATGGTGAACGGTTTTCTGTATCAAGACTTATTGGTGCGCCACCGGGATATGTTGGATATGAAGAAGGAGGTGAACTCACTGAAAAAGTTCGACGAAATCCATATTCAGTTATTTTATTTGATGAAATTGAAAAAGCCCATCCGGATGTGTTTAATGTGCTATTGCAATTATTTGATGAAGGGGTGTTGACCGACGGTTTAGGGAGAAAAGTAGATTTCCGGAATACCATTATAATTCTGACTTCCAATATTGGGACCAAAGAAATTCAAGGGAGCGGATCATTTGGTTTTTCGGAAGATAGTGAAGAAGCGAACTATGAAGATATGCGGGATCGCATTTTAGATCAGGTGAAGGGTACATTTAATCCAGAATTTTTAAATCGGCTGGATGAAACAATAGTTTATCACCCATTGTCAAAAGAAAACGTTTTAAAAATTATTGATTTACAATTGTTGGACCTTCATGAAAATTTGGATAAAGTCGGATTTACTTTATTTGTGACTAAAAAAGCAAAATCACTTATTGTTGAAAAAGGATTTAGTATAGAATATGGTGTTAGATTTTTACGCAGAGAAATTCAAAATTCGTTAGAAAACCCCTTGTCAGAATTATTATTAGGGAAAGCATTTAGCGGATCAGAAGGAATTAAAATTAATGTACATCGTAAATCGTTTGAATTTTTACCAATTCGCGCAAAGTCTAGGATAAAAATATCTCCAAAAAAGAAGCCTAAAAAAGGTAAAAAACCAACAAAATCTATCGAATCTTAACATTTTTCTGTCATATATATTGACTAATCATGATAAGTCTGCCAAATTGCTCCACTATTAATTATGGCATAATTATTGAGTTTTGAGGGTTAGTATTTAATATTCACCCACTTAAGGAGTATAAAAATGGGAAAAATTATCGGAATCGACCTTGGAACAACTAATTCATGTGTGGCTGTTCTAGAAGGTGGAGAACCTACTGTAATTAATAGTTCAGAGGGTGGGAGAACAACCCCTTCAATTGTTGCATTTACAAAAGATGGTGATCGGCTTGTAGGTCAGCCTGCAAAACGCCAGGCGGTGACTAATCCAGAAAACACTGTTTTTTCAATCAAACGATTTATGGGTCGGATGTATGATGAAGTGGGTACAGAAATTGAAGAAGTACCCTATAAAGTCAGTAAAGGAAAGTCTGGATCCGTCGTTGTAACTGCCAGCGATAAAGAATATACACCACCAGAAATTAGTGCAATGATTCTGCAGAAATTAAAGCAAACGGCAGAGGAACATTTAGGAACAACCGTCACGGATGCGGTAATCACTGTCCCAGCTTATTTTAACGATTCACAGCGTCAAGCAACCAAGGATGCGGGTAAAATCGCAGGGTTAAATGTCCGTAGAATTATCAATGAACCGACGGCTGCTTCATTAGCTTATGGTTTAGATAGGAAAAAAGAAGAAACCATCGCTGTGTTTGATTTAGGCGGCGGAACTTTCGACATTTCCATTCTTGAATTAGGCGATGGCGTTTTTGAAGTAAAATCAACCAATGGTGATACGCATT
Organism: Fidelibacterota bacterium; assembly: GCA_029938045.1. Lineage (GTDB taxonomy): Bacteria > Fidelibacterota > Marinisomatia > Marinisomatales > TCS55 > TCS55. The sequence goes on from JAPYOT010000007.1 coordinate 10,872, forward strand.
TGGGTGGAGATGACTTCGATCAAAAAGTAATTAATTGGATTGCAGCAGAATTTAAAAAAAGCGACGGTATCGATCTGAAAAAAGATCCAATGGCTTTACAGCGCCTTCGTGAATCTGCAGAAACGGCTAAGAGAGAATTGTCCAGTTCAAAGAAAACGGAAATTAATCTGCCTTTTATTACTGCTGATTCATCGGGCCCAAAACATTTAAACCTGACACTCACCCGGGCTAAGTTTGAAGAATTAGTTGCTGATCTTGTGGAAAGAACAATCAAGCCTTGTAAACAAGCAATCAAAGATGCGGGTCTGAAAGCATCAAATATTCATGAAGTCATTTTAGTTGGGGGGTCCTCCCGTATTCCTAAAATTCAGGAAAAAGTTAAGGAAATATTTGGAAAAGAACCCAATAGAAGTGTGAATCCTGATGAAGTGGTTGCCCTAGGTGCTGCAATTCAGGGTGGTGTACTTGCAGGCGATGTGGACGATATCCTACTTTTAGATGTGACGCCACTATCTCTGGGAATTGAAACCTTAGGGAGCGTATCCACCAAACTCATTGAACGGAATACAACGATTCCTACTAAAAAATCACAAGTGTTTTCTACGGCGGCTGACAATCAGACTACAGTAGAAATTCATGTGCTTCAAGGTGAACGTGAAATGGCGGTGGATAACAAAACAATAGGCCGATTCCACCTTGATGGAATTCTTCCGGCACCCCGCGGTATTCCTCAAGTTGAGGTTTCATTTGACATAGACGCAAATGGTATTTTAAATGTGGGCGCTAAGGATAAAGCAACCGGAAAAGAACAAAGCATTCGCATAGAAGCGTCTAGTGGATTATCTGATACAGAAGTAGATAAAATGATTAATGATGCTAAAAAACACGAGGGCGAAGATAAATCCAAGCGTGAAATGATCGATTTGCAAAATCAGGCAGAACAATTAATTTATCAAACTGAAAAGAATCTGGAAGAGTATAAAGATAAATTAGATGAAGGTGAGAAAAAAACGCTGGAAGATGCAATGGCATCCGTTAAAACATCGAAAGATGGATCCAATGCCGATGACTTAAAAGCTGCGATAGATGCACTTAATACAGCATGGAATGACGTGGCCTCAAAAATGTATGAATCAGCCAAGGAAGAGACTCAAACTGAAGAACCTGAACAAGGGGAAAAAGGTAAAAAGTCAAAATCCAAGAAAAAAGATGATGCTGAAATAGAAGATGCAGACTTTGAAGTTGTAGATTAATTCACCCATAAAATCAGTAAAAAAAAAGCGTCTCATTCGAGACGCTTTTTTTGTTTATGGAACAGAAGACACGTAATTTCGTATCTGTGCCAAAGCGATTTATACACAAATGACCAAACAACGAAAAATTTATTTCATTCTTGCCCTTTTAATTGGGGTTACAGGGTATTTGCTTTTTAAGCCAAGTATGTGGCAAGATCGCATGGAAACCTATCTTAACCACCAATTGAATGAAATCGGATGGCATGTAGAAATCAATGAATTTTCCGGACACTTGTTTTCCACGCTTCATTCGGATAATATATCATTAAAACATAATAATGGTGCATCTATATTCCTCCCCAGTATTTTGACAAAAATAAAAATAGTACCTTTGTTATTTGGTCGAATTGAAATTGAAGAATTATCCGTATCCAATGTTGCCATCCAACCCTATTTTGAATCAGGAAACGATACCATTTCTATAAATTCAATTAGATTTTCTCCAGAAAAAATCCCCTTAAGTATTCAAAATTTAAATGTTGATGGACATGTATATTTCCCCATAAATGATTCAACGCGATCCATCCATTTCCTAATTGACGGACATGTGAATGAAGGTCAGGAGGTAATGGAAATTGATTTCAAAGAATTTGAAATCTTTTGTGCGGTACCAAAAATCGACGTAACCATGAAAAATCTTAGGGGAAAATTATCTTCTCATGGTGTGGAAATTGAGTTCAAAAAAGCGATTATTAATGGTTTTAATATAAGCGGAAAATTTGCATTTGATAGAGGTGAAGTGTCCGAAATTCACGCGCAATTCAAATTATCAGAGTATGAAATCCCGAGTCATATATTCTCCAAATTACCATTACAACCTAACCTATCCAAAATGTCCGCTACCTTTAATTTCGAATCGGACTTAACTCATTTTAAGGGGGATTTATTTGTTCTAAATGATCTTGGACTTGACATGGGTGGTCGATTTAATTTGACAAAATATCCTGATTATTACCATTTAGAATCCTTAGAATTAGCCGGTGATGATGGATTCCTGAATATTCAGGGATTACTTGAAAATAGGGGTCGGTTTAATGGGACCATTGAACTTGATGCATTGGATATGAGTCAATGGATGGTTAATCAGCCAAAAACAAATCTATCTGGGTATGTTTTGGCTGAAGGTGAAATGTTTGAATCGCAAATTACTGCGTTTGATATAAATGCTGAAATCAATGAGTCCTTGCTTTTTGATCGTGAAGTTTCTTCATTCTCAGGGGGCCTTACCTATAAAGATTATGAATTAACCATTACCAATCCCCTCACCATGACCATTGGACCATCCATTGTAGATGTGAATGGAACAGCAAATTTCGAATCAAAAATTATGGATCTTAATTTATCACTTACGGACGCATCCACCTTTTTAATCAATAATTTTTGGACAGATTCTTTATCCAGTGGTTTAGCTACAGGATCCATGGCATTAATGGGTCCTTTTGATTCGTTGGGGATGGACGCCGACCTTTTAATTACAGATTTTAAGTACAATAATATTTCGCTCTCTTCCTTTGAGTTCTCAGGAAACTTAGGTAATCTAAACCAGTTTCGAGATGGTTCTATCAAACTCAAATTTGGTAAAGGTATCTGGAATGATTATGGGTTCGAGAATGGAACAGGGGAGTTTCAAATTGTTCAAGATTTAATTGAAATCTCTAGTTTTGAACTGAAAAATGGTCAGGATTTCTTTCAGTTCAATGGCTCTATTCGCAATGACAGTATTTTATTTTTGGATCGGTTTCAGATTGCTTATGAGGGACATTTCATGGGAAATCCTAGGCCATTGACAATTACCCTTTTTGAAGATCGTTTTTCGTTTGATCCTTTTGAAATTCATGTGGATGATGGGATTATTGAGGGATTCGTTAAAACAAATCCACTTCAGGGGCGGTTAAAATTTTCAAATGTAGCAGCAGAAATAATTAAATTAGCTCATTGGGATTTTGGATATGATTTTTCGGGAACTGTTTTTGGCGAAGTATCACTGGGCCAGGATTTAAATCCTGATGATTTCAGTTTGGATATCACCTTAAAAAATGGAGAATTAGCGAATCAACCCTTTGATGAATTCTATATTTCATCCCTGTATAAGGAAGGCATTATGCATTTGGAAGATTTGACTTTGACGGACGGAAATAAAACAGGGTTTCAGGTCATGGGAACGTTTCCCATCTTCGCAGATTCCACACTGCCAACCCAGATCGATTTTCAATCCAGTTTTAAAAATATTGATATGACAATTTTCACCCAATTTGCACCAAAGTGGGATCGCCTGTTGTTTGGCCATTTTACTGGAAATTTTAATATGGGTGGAACAACCGAGGAAACACGATTCGATTTGGACGGAACAATAACAGATGCGTTCTTTGGAAAAATACCTTTGGGAACGGTAAGTGGTATTGGACATTATTCAAATAAAATACTTGAATTCAATCAATTCAGTTCAACGTGGGATAGAAACCATATCACAGGCTCTGCCAGTTTACCCATTGATTACGATATAACGTCTCCAAATGTAAGGGACTGGAATCCGGGTGGTGAGTTAAATGTTACGACTACAGGGGACTTTCACTCTGCCGTCTTTTTATCCGAATATTTAGCTGAAACTGATTCAATTATTGGTGATATAAATATGCACCTTGATATAAAAGGGCCCCCAGAAAAATTGATGCGCAACGGGGAGATCACTATAGAATATGGTTCGGTTTATACGATCCTTATGGATGAACCTGTTCGACGCATTTCTACACACGGTCGTCTTGTTGATAATCAATTATCTATTCAATCTTTTACTGGTGCACTTTTTGATACCCAAACCAAAATAGATTCAACTCAAAATCTCACAATTACAGGCGGATTAGATTTTACCAAATTCTTTGAACCGAGATATAATTTACATGCTGAGGGTGACGATATTTTCTTTCGGTCATTGAATGGAGATATAGAAGGGTATGGCGATTTAGATGTAACTGTTGTTGGGAAAGATACTTTAGAAATCAATGGAACAGTTTCTGCCAAGAATGGTGCCATTTATATAGAGTTTACCGGGGATGAATCAGTTGAATCTGCTGAAGAAAAGGGAAGAATATCGACTAATTATAATATTCGATTTCCGATTGAGGATACTTTCTCCATTCGAAATTCACAGATTGATGCAAAAATAACTGGAGAATTGGCCATGTCAAAACAATTTGACGGCGAATGGAATTATTCAGGAGAAATCGAATTTATAGAGGGAGAAATTTATTATTATGTGGGAGATGTGTTTGAAAATCTCACGGGAGTTATGACGCTTGATGGCCAGGGATTTAATCCTTTTTTGGAATTGACGGCTTCCACTAAAATTGGAGACGCAGAAATAATGTTGGGTGTATTTGGACCTTTTGATAATCCTGAATGGAGGTTTGACAGCAATAAAGGATATACAGAAAGCGATATACTTCAATTACTTACATTTAATACCCGTGTAGCCGACGAAGGGTTTACACCTGAAGGATTAGGTACCCAAGCGCAAACCATTCTTGGCGCATACTTAGAAAGGCAATTAGAGAGAAATTTTATTCGAGCGACGGGGTTGAAATCTGCTGGCCTCATAGAAGGGGTGGAAATTTCCGGGGATTTGTTAAATCCGGACGCGGGAGAAGAGTTTAGTATTAGCGCCAGGGTAAATGAAAACTTCAGCTTTAGTTACCGACGGTCTTTTTCCCTCGAAGGAGCTTATAAAAAGAAGGTGGGTGTAGAATATAAATTAAATCCTAATTTCTCTGTCATTGGTAATGTGGATGAGACAGGTAATATCCACATGAAGTTCCGCGTTCGACGCATATACTAATAGATTCATTAAATGCGAAAACTAATTTTATGTCTGGCGACAGTTGTCGCTTCAATGTCTTTATCTGCACAACGTGGAGATTCACGTTCGGTTGGCAGTTTAAATTTTATTGGAAATGATTTCTTTAATCATCGTCAACTAAGAAAACAGGTGGAATTAAAGCCTTCCTCCTTTTTATTGTTTTCGCGAGTTGACTTTGATAGAAGACTCCTTAAACTGGATGCCATTACCATCAAAAACTTTTACCACTCAAATGGATTTCTTGAGACAGTAGTTCATGATTCATTTTCAGTCAATGATTCTAAGGTGGACATTTTTTTCATGATTGATGAAGGGAAACAATTTTATCTCAATTCAGTCACCATTACTGGACTCCAGTCTTTTAAAGATAAAGAGATTCTTTCCTTGTTGGGATTGAAATTGAATCGTCCCTATAACCCCGTTATAATTAATACGAATTTGGCTCTGGTAGATGAAGCTTTTCAGGAAAAGGGAAAACTCTTTACTCAAATAGACATTCACCAAGAAATTCAAGATTCAGTGAAGTTAAAATTGGAAATAAATGAAGGACCTGATGTTTATATTCACAATGCATGGGTATCAGGAACTGAATTAATCGACACCGCTTATGTTCAGAGGGAATTTGTTTTTGAGAAGGGGGATCTATTTCAAAAAAGCTTAATGGATAAAACAAAAAGAACCCTACTTCGTGCCGGTTTCTTTTCTTCCGTCAGTTTAATTACCCATCCGATTTCAACCGAGGTTGATAGTTTAATTAATATTGAAGTTCGGTTGAAAGAATTTCAAAATCGCGGCATGCAGAATATTGATTTTGGTTATGAAGATATTGAATATGTGCCGGGGGTGAACTCGATGGTGGGAATGGGCGGATCATTAGAATGGTCGGATCGAATGATTTTCGGTACAAAAAACCAACTTAATGCCCGCACTTCCATTGTAATGCCTACTGAAGAAGGATTTGTATTCCCCAGGTTTAGTGTGGATATTAAAATATCAAATCAACGTCCTTTCGCTTTAAAATTGCCAATACAGGTAAAAGTATTTTATCAGCAATTTAAAAATTTTGATGATGAAGAAGGACCATATGTCCGCAGGTTTGGGTTACAATATTCTAATATTTTTCGGTGGAATCGACAACATTCCTTTTTAGATGTTGGAATTCGTTTAGAAAGGTTTGATGAGTCTGATGCTTTTATAGATGACATAGAGCAACGGAAATTCAGTATACATCTTCATCAAGATAACCGTGACAATCCCATGAACCCAAGTCAGGGGAATGTAATCGTTTTTCGTATGGATGCATTTGGCGGTTTATTAAAGGGGAATCGGGCTTATACGAAGTATGATCTGGATTTAAGACAATATGTTTCACCGATAAAGGGAGTGACGGTTGCGGGAAGGGTTAATGCTGGATTTATCTCAGCTTGGAAAGATGAATATGATCAGTTTGAAACAATTTTATTTGAAAAATTTTATTTGGGTGGCAGTAATACACTCCGGGCATGGGAACCTCTTCAATTCCAAACCTATACAACAAAAGACGGAAGAATACTCCCTTTGGGGAAAACAGCAAAAATGCTCACAAATTGGGAGGTACGATTCCCTATATTTGGCCTGTTGGGTGGTGTATTATTTTATGATGGGGGCACCATTACGGATAGGATTGAATCGGTGCAATTAAGTGATTTACAATGGAACCGAGGTGTGGGAGTCACCATTGATTTACCCATTGGTCCCATGCGGATTGACTATGCTGAAAGTGTGATTGACGCTAAAATAAATCAAATCCACCTTGGATTCCTCTATTCTTTTTAGAATTTCGAATTAATCAGAATATGGAACAAAAATACAATTAATGAGTTAGGGTGAAATCAGGGTGGTGAAAAATAAAGATATCTTATAAATTCATCGCCTCAAATTAAAAGAATAAACATGAAATTAATACGTATACTTACTTTAATGGCCGTTTTGGTTATTTCCAGTTGTGGATTATTTAAATCGGCTGAAGACCTGTTTTCTAATGCTGAACAAAAACGAAATATGGGAGAAGCGAAGGCGGCACTTGAATTACTTCAAACCATCGTTGATAAACATACGGAACATGAGATTGCACCGGATGCCCAATATTTAATTGCAGAAATCTATTACCGTGACATGCGGGATTTTACTACTGCCATTAAACAATACGGGGACCTGAGGATTAAGTTTCCTGAATCTAAGCAGGTGCCATTTTCATTATTTATGCAGGGATTTATTTACGCCAACATGCTGACCGACTTTGACAAGGCAAAGGAATATTATTCTGAATTTCTTGAAAAATATCCTAACCATGAATTGAATCAGTCTGTTGGGTTCGAACTAAAATACCTTGGTCGAGATATCAAGGAAATTCCAGAACTTAAACACCTTACACAGTAGAGCATTATGACAGAATTCAGCTTATCAAAAATTAACGATCGCATTACAAAAGAATCTGCTTTCATAGATCCTCTCCGAGCTTCGATTAGCGAGGTTATTGTTGGACAGGATGAACTGATTAATAAAATATTGATCGGACTATTGGCTAATGGTCATATGCTGTTAGAAGGTGTACCCGGCCTTGCCAAGACTTTAACCGTTAATACTTTGGCTCAGGCCATTGATACTGGATTCCAACGAGTCCAGTTTACACCGGACATGCTTCCTGCTGATTTACTGGGGACATTGATATTCAACCAAAAAACGGGCGGTTTCGAAACACGAAAAGGTCCCATATTTTCAAACATTATATTAGCTGATGAAATCAACCGCGCACCATCAAAAGTGCAAAGTGCACTTCTGGAAGCAATGCAGGAACGGCAAGTAACTATCGGTGAAGAAACATTCAAATTGGATGCACCATTTTTGGTGCTGGCAACCCAAAATCCGATTGAACAGGAGGGAACCTATCCCCTCCCTGAGGCACAAGTAGATCGATTTATGTTGAAGCTGAAAGTGGATTATCCTCAAAAAGATGAAGAAAGAATAATTCTGCGACAGGTAGCCAAAATAGGCGTGCCTAATCCGATTAAACCTGCTGTAAAACCCAAACAAATTTTAGACGCCCAAAAGACAATCAACGATATTTATGTAGATGAAAAAGTTGAGGATTATGTATTAAACCTGGTTTTTGCGACCCGGAATCCAGATGAATTTGGATTGAGTGATTTGTCTCAACTTATTGAATATGGCGCCAGTCCACGAGCGACTATTAATCTCGTCCTTGCCTCCAAAGCCCGGGCCTTCCTTGAACATCGCGGTTATATCACACCGGAGGATGTACGGTACATTGGAAAGGATGTTCTCCGCCACCGAGTGATTCTAACCTACGAGGCCGAAGCAGAAGAAATGACGTCCGAAGATGTGATTCAAAGACTTTTTGATTCCATAGAAATTCCGTAAGGAAAAAGTAAAAAGGATTAAGCAAAAGGGAGTAATAGCAGGAAAGCAGTTATTATGTTTTCAAACCGATCCTTCTTCCATTTTACTTATTCGTTTTACCCTGAACAATGATTCCCAAAGAAATACTTCAAAAAGTTCGTCATATTGAGATTCGGACGAAAGGGTTGGTCAATGACCTCTTCGGCGGAGAATACCATTCTGTTTTTAAAGGACGGGGAATGACTTTTTCAGAAGTGCGTGAATATATACCCGGTGATGATATTCGACTCATTGACTGGAATGTTACTGCCCGGAACAATGCACCCTTCGTAAAAATATTTGAAGAAGAAAGAGAATTAACCGTTTATCTTATGGTCGATGTGAGTCGGTCGGGCCATTTTGGCACCATAGACCAATTCAAATCTGAATTGGCAGCAGAAATTGCAGCTGTGCTTGGTTTTTCTGCCATTAAAAATAAAGATAAGGTGGGGTTAATTCTATTTAGCGACCATGTAGAAAAATTCATCGCTCCCAAAAAAGATCGATCTCATATTCTCAGGGTGGTTAGAGAGGTATTATTTCATGAACCGGAAGGAACCGGTACATCGCTTCAATCTGGTTTGGATTTTCTCATGAATGTGGCGAAGCGGAAATCGGTGGTATTTCTCATTTCTGATTTTTTAGATGATGGCTACTGGAAATCGCTAAAATTGGCTAATAAAAAACATGATATGATTGGCATTCGGATTGCTGATCCGGCCGAAAGTAAATTGCCAGATTTGGGGCTTATCAAAGTTCATGATCCTGAAACGGGAGAGATGTTTTGGGCTAATTTATCATCTGAAATTGAACGAAATACTTTTTCTCAATCCGTTATGGAAAAATGGGAAACATTTGAAAAAGAATGTGGCCGGTCTCGTTTTGACGTTATCAGTGTCGGAACGGATAAAGATTATGTGGAACCACTCATGACTTATTTTCGCCGACGGGAAAAACGAAACTAATTTTGAAAAAATCCTTATTTATTGCTGCAATTTTACTCGCGGCCTGCAGCCAGGATTATACTGGTACTTCTGTCCAAATGACTGTGGAACTGGATACCACATATACCACCATCGGCAGCCCGATTTCCTACTTAATAACCGTTCAACTTCCTCAGGATAAAATTGTCAAGTTTCCGGAATGGGTGTTGGAAGATCCCCTTGAAATTCGCTCGTCTGAATTTTCAACCTCTGGATTGGAATACATTGGGCGTTATGAAATCGTATTCTGGGATACAGGAAAAGTGGTCATACCTGGTGTAGCGATTACCATTCTAAATATGGATAGTTCATTTGCGTATGACATGACTGCAGATACTATGTTCATGGAAGTGGTATCCATAACAGAACAAGATCCTAGTTTTAAACAATCGGACGGGGGGATAATGCCAATCAAAGACCCTGTGCCTGTGCGAATTCCTCTTCCATGGCAGACCATTATTTTATCCATTTTACTTTTGGGTATATTAATTGCCATTGGATTGATTTGGAAAAAACGATTGAAAGCGGATGTGTTTTATGAAGAACGGCCGGAATATTTAAAAGAACCAGATATTATTGCCTTGGAGAAATTAGATAATCTGGATCAATCCGGGTTATTGGAAAAGGGTGAGATTAAAGAATTCTACGCCCAACTTTCACTGATTCTGAGAGAATACACAGAAAACAGCCTTTATATCCGGACGCTGGAAATGACGACGGAAGAAATCCGGGAGAACCGCCCTGCTTTTCCTTATACGGACGACCAAATTGCATCTTATTTCAAAATATTATCCGGGGCAGACATGGCCAAATATGCGAAACATATTGCCGCTTTGGATCAATGTAGCCAAGACATGGTTTCATCTAGAAATATAGTAAAAGAGACGATTCCCTATTGGAAGTTTGATTCAATTTCTTGAGAAATCTCTCAATGACTTACATCTCATGAATTGTAAATTCCCCGGCTAAATAAGGAAGAAAAATGGCAAATACATCGAGCATAAAAAATGGCGTAGTGATTCTGCATAAAAATAAACGCATGAAAGTTATTGAATTTCTCCACGTAAAACCTGGGAAAGGTCCTGCATTTGTGCGCACAAAATTAAAAGATATTGCATCGGGGAAAATTTTTGATGAGACGTTTAATGCAGGCGTTAAATTAGAATTTCTGAAAATTGAAGCGCGAACCATGCAATTTTTATATGAGGACAGTGATTCACATATTTTTATGGACAATATGACCTATGATCAAATTAATGTCATGAATAAAACAGTAGGTGATGGGAAAAACTATTTAAAAGGCGGCATGAATGTTGACATTCTTTTTGATGGTGATGAAGTGTTGGATATTCGCTTACCGGCCCACGTTAAATTGGAAGTCACTGAGACTGAACCCGGCATTAAAGGAAATACAGCAACCGGCGCCACAAAGCCCGCAACTTTAGAAACAGGATATACGGTTCAAGTACCGTTATTTATTGATGAAGGTGCCGTGTTAAAAATCGACACGCGATCTGGGGAATATATTGAACGAGTGAAAACTTAATCGTACTTTCAACCATTATACATAAATAGTGAAAGCAAATCATGTGGCAAGATAAACTTAAAGAAATCATTTACCTTTTGGAAAACAGTGATGTGAATGAAATTGATGTCAATTTTTGGGGACGTCGGTTTCGGGTGGTGAAATCGCCCAGCATTGGTGCCGTGCTTCCTGCTGGGGAACCGGCTGTTACTATTGATGCTTCTTCACAATCCAGCAATAAACCTGAAACAGCCCAGGTGGAATTTGCGTCGGTTGAAACATCTGGCAGAGGAGAAGAAATATTATCTCCCATGCCAGGAACATTTTATGCTGCACCCACTCCAGATACAGACCCGTTTGTAAAAGTAGGCGATACTGTGTCAGAAGGGGATCCTTTATGTATTATAGAAGCAATGAAAATCATGAATGAGATTGAGGCTGAAACCAGCGGTGCCATCACCAAAATATTGCTCGAAGATGGTCAAGCGGTGGAATATAATCAGCCCCTATTTGTGATTGAGTCATCCTGATATAAAGAAGAAATAAATCGTGTATAAGAAGATATTGATTGCCAATCGTGGTGAGATTGCACTGCGGATTATCCGGGCTTGCCATGAGTTAAATTTAAAATCCGTTGCCGTCTATTCTACAGCAGACAAATATTCGCTCCATGTCAAATTTGCGGATGAAGCAGTGTGCATTGGGCCGCCCCCGAGTAACGAATCCTACCTGAATATCCCCCGTATCATCGCCGCAGGGCAAATTACCAATGCGGATGCCATCCACCCTGGATATGGTTTTCTGGCAGAGAATGCAGAATTTTCAAAAATATGTAAAGATAATGGATTCGATTTTATTGGTCCCAGTGGGGACATTATCAATGCAATGGGGAATAAGGCCCAAGCCAAAAAAACAATGGTGGATGCAGGGGTCCCCGTTATTCCCGGTAATGATGGTATCCTAAAAGATGCAGAAGAAGCGAGGCAATTAGCCATTGAGATGGGATTCCCCGTTATGTTGAAGGCTTCAGCAGGCGGCGGCGGTCGCGGGATGCGGTTGGTTCGAGAAGAAAGTGAAGTTGTCCATGCCTACAATACCGCTTCTGCAGAATCATTGGCCGCTTTTAATAATGGAGATATGTATATAGAAAAATTTGTAGAAAATCCCCGCCATATCGAAATTCAAATTTTAGCAGATTCCTACGGGAATGTAGTAAGTTTAGGCGAAAGGGAATGCTCGATACAAAGAAGACATCAAAAGTTAATAGAAGAATCCCCTTCTGCAGCCGTGGATGATGAACTGCGGAAACGCATGGGTGAGGCGGCTGTGGCCGGAGCAAAATCCGTGAATTATGTAGGTGTGGGAACCGTTGAATTTCTATTGGATAAAAATAAAAATTTCTATTTTATGGAAATGAATACCCGCATCCAGGTGGAGCACCCCATTACGGAGATGGTAACTGGGGCCGATTTAATTAAAGAACAAATTCAAATGCATGCCGGCGATAAATTCCCTGAATATCTTTATAATTTGAAATTACGCGGACATTCGATCGAATGTAGAATTAATGCAGAAGATCCTGATAAAGGGTTTATCCCATCTCCCATGTCCATTACCAGTTTTCACATGCCCGGAGGTAAAGGCGTTCGTGTGGATTCACATGCCTATGCCGGTTATGAAATTCCATCTTATTATGATTCCCTCATCGGGAAATTAATTGTCCATTCTCCCACAAGAGAAGCAGCGATTAACCTTATGGAGCGGGCATTGGAAGAAACCATTATTGAAGGCCCCAAAACGACCATTCCTTTTCATCGGGCCATCATGAAAGATGACACATTTCGTTCTGGGAAATTCGATACAAGTTTTTTAGAATCATTTGAATACAATAAAGAGGAAAAAGAAGCATGAGCCTTCCACAAGATTTAAAATATACAAAAGAACATGAATGGCTTAAAATTGACGGCAATACAGCTACCATTGGTATTACGGACCACGCGCAGGGTGAATTGGGTGATATTATATTTATTGAATTCCCCGAAATAGATCAGGAAATCGAAATAGATGAACCAATTGGTACCATCGAAGCAGTTAAAACAGTAGCAGATTTATTTGGCCCCATCAATGGCCGCGTAACTGAAATCAATGAAAGTTTAGAAGATAATCCTGAACAGGTGAATGAGGATGCCTATGGGACGGGCTGGATCCTAAAAATATCAATTGCTGATACCAGCGAATTGGATGCTTTACTTTCAGCGGCTCAATATACAGAATTGATTGGTTAAATATGAAAGATGTAAAACACATTATTCAAGACAGTATTCAAGTAAAAACGGCTATGATTGAAGACTGTACCGGTAATATTCAAATAGCGGCCCAAATCATGATTGATGCGGCCAAAACATCTAAGAAAATATTGTGGTGTGGGAATGGGGGGTCAGCCGCCGATGCACAGCATATGGCTGCAGAACTCATGGGAGGTTTAGTCAGCCATGACCGGCCTGCCATTGCCTCCATTGCCTTAACTACAGATTCATCTTTTATAACTGCCTGGGCGAATGATACGGGTTACGAATCCATATTTTCCCGTCAAATTGAAGGATTAGGAGAGCCGGGTGATGTACTCATTGCTATTTCCACCAGTGGAAATTCTGAAAATGTGATTCGCGGTATTGATACGGCAAAATCTAAATCGATGAAGGTTATTATTTTAACGGGTAAATCCGGCGGACAAATGGCTGATTTAAGCGATGTGACAATTTGTATTCCCAGTGATGATACACAAAGAATTCAAGAAGGCCATCTCTTGGCTGAACATATTTTATGCGAATCGGTTGAAGCCGCCATTATGGGGAATTAATGGAAAATTTTCTCCAAGATTACATGACCATGCTGAAGGTTGAACGAAATTTAGCTCGGAACTCCTTAGAGTCATACGAACGGGATCTACAACAGTATCACCAATATTTAAAGACTGAATTAAAGCTTAAGACGATTCGGAATGTGACCCTGGGGCACATACGGTCTTTCGTCCGAAAATTGAGTAATCGCGGGTTGGCAGCGAATTCTATCAAGCGTGCTGTTTCTTCCATTCGTACGTATCATAATTTTTTATCAGCTGAAGGGCATATGAAGGATAATCCAGCTCAACTATTGGATACCCCAAAGATTCCTCGAAAACTTCCCAATGTACTCACCATTCAGGAAATAGATAAAATATTGGGTATTATTCCTGAAAATGCACCCATGGCTCAACGGGATTTAGCTATTTTTGAAATGATGTATTCCTGTGGATTGAGAGTAACAGAACTTTGTGATTTTAAAACATCGGATATATTATGGGATTCCGAAATGATCCGGGTACAGGGAAAAGGAAGTAAGCAGCGTTTTGTACCCATCGGACCCATCGCTAGAGAAAACCTTAAAAATTATCTAAATCATGAACGAAATACATTGGCAGATAAAAACCCCAATGTAGCGGAAGTTTTCTTAAGTAGGAATGGCAGAAAATTAACGCGAATGATGATTTGGGTTTTGCTCAAAAAGTGGACAGAGTCTGCAGAAATAAAAAAGGAAGTGAGTCCCCATACACTACGTCATTCCTTTGCCACCCATCTGTTGGAGGGGGGCGCTGATTTGCGGTCAGTACAGGAAATGCTAGGACATACGGATATTACCACTACCCAGATCTATACTCATTTGGATAAGGAACATTTAAAAGAAGTGCATCGCACATACCATCCCAGGTTTAATTAATGGTTTTTCGATTACCCCCAGAAGTGATCGTTATGCTTTTGCCTGTTCTTTTATTCGCATTGGTGTTTCATGAATTTTCCCATGCATGGGTGGCCCATAAATTAGGGGATCCCACTGCAAAATATGCAGGACGATTAACGCTGAATCCCATGGCGCATCTGGACATGTTTGGAACGCTCATGATTTTATTTGTGGGATTTGGGTGGGCAAAACCAGTCCCGGTGGATTCAAGTTATTTGGCGGATCCGAGGAAAGATATGATGAAAATTGCTTTTGCGGGCCCTGCGGCAAATCTACTGTTAGCATTCGTGGGCGGAACATTGATTCGGATGACCGGCAACATGGGTGCCCTTACGACCATGCTGCTGATGTTTACACAAATTAATATAATGTTGGCCGTATTCAATATGATTCCGATTCCACCCTTAGATGGATCACAAATATTTTCTGGACTGATGATTCAGAAAAATCCTGATTTGGTTTATAAACTCCAAATGCATGGTCCCCAAATTCTTATGGGATTAATTCTATTTGGTATGTTTACAAATATTTCACCTATTTGGTGGGTTATGAGTCCTTTTGTGAATTTTTTCATGTTTTTATTTGCAGGAATCTAATGGGTCAGGAAGTCAATCATTTTTTCAGACGAATATTTCCCGTCCGGCGGAGTAAACGGACTCTCATTAGTACGATTGTAATGTTGATTGCGGTCATTTTTCTTATTAATTATTTATTACAAATTGTCCAGGCGGGATAGATGAAACTCGTTGAATGCGTCCCTAATTTTAGCGAAGGAAGAGATTTAGGTAAAATCAAAACCATTACCGATGCTATTTCGGAAGTCGATGGTATTACGATTCTCGATGTGGATCCCGGGGCAGATACGAATCGAACAGTGGTGACATTTGTTGGAGAACCCGATGCGGTTTCGGAAGCGGCATTTCTTGGAATCAAAACTGCTGCAGAAGTCATTGATATGTCAAAGCATAAAGGGGCTCACGCCCGCATGGGTGCCACGGATGTATGTCCATTTATTCCCATTGCCAATATGAGTGACGACGAATGTATTGAACTATCCAAAATAGTAGGGAAAAGGGTAGGCGAGGAATTAGGGATTCCGGTTTTTTTATATGAAAAGTCTGCCCAGAAATCAGATAGAGTAAAATTGCCCACCATCCGAAAAGGGGAATATGAAGGATTGGCTGAAAAACTAAAGGATGAAAATTGGAAACCGGATTATGGTCCTTCCAAATTTAATGCCGGCGCCGGTGCAACGGTAATGGGCATGCGTGATTTTCTTATCGCCTACAATATTAATCTGAATACAAAAGATCAGCGCTTAGCAACGGATATTGCATTTGAACTTCGTGAGAGTGGTCGGAGTAAACGAATCCCCAACCCCAATTCTCCGAATTTACTGGATGGGGAAATTGTACGAAATAAGGATGGAAGTCCGGTAAAAGTGCCGGGAATGTTTAAAGATGTGAAAGGCGTCGGCTGGTATATTGACACGTTTAAGCGGGCACAGATTTCCATCAATTTCAATAATTATAAAAATTCCACCATCCACGACGTTTTTGATGCGGCGTGCAAACTGGCGGACGAAAGAGGCATTCGTGTGACGGGGAGTGAACTGGTGGGACTTATTCCATTGGATGCAATTATCATGGCGGGGAAGTATTATCTCCAAAAGCAAGGTCGGACAATTGGAGTGCCTGAATCAGATATAATTGAGTCCGCTGTCCAATCGTTGGGGTTGAATGATGTCACCCCTTTTGTCCCGAAAGAAAAAATTATTGAATTTGCCGTGGGAGAAAAATCAGGAAATCTCATGTCACTATCCGTGGATGGATTCACAAATGAACTTTCCAGTAACAGTCCAGCACCAGGAGGCGGTTCCGTCGCTGCTTTGGCAGGATCGTTGGGGGCTGCTTTATCATCTATGGTGGCGGCATTGACCCACGAGAAAAAAGGATTTGAATCCCAAAAGACAGAAATGGATATGATTGGCCAGGATGCACAGGCCATCAAAGATCGGTTATCGTTTTTAGTGGATGAAGATACCCATGCATTCAATAAAGTAATGGCTGCAAATCGATTGCTTGCTTCCAATGATGAAGAAAAAACAATGAAGGCTGATGCGGTTCTAAAAGCCAATCAATATGCCATAGACATTCCATTTGAAGTAGCCACCTTATGTTATTCCATAATTGAATTGGCCGATGTCTTGGTCAGTAAAGGGAATCCAAACTCGGTCAGTGATGCGGGGGTTGCGGCAGAAGTGGCTTTAGCCGGTGTGCGCGGTGCGGCCATGAATGTCCTGATCAATTTACCGGGTGTAGACGATGATGCTTATTGCGGGAAAAAAAGAAATGATGTAAATGACCTTATCCAAAAAGCAGAAGCCAAACATAAAGTGGTATTCGACAAAACGATAGGTGTGATCAATTCATAAATGATTAAACAATTATCAGAAGATTTAAGAAATAAAATCTCCGCAGGAGAAGTGGTGGAACGACCCGCTTCTGTTGTTAAGGAATTGGTTGAAAATGGTATCGATGCGGGAGCGACAGAGATCACAGTTGTGGTGGAAAAAGGCGGGCAGCAGCTTATTCAGGTCACAGATAATGGTTCGGGGATTTCTGCCAAAGAATTACCCATCGCTTTTGAGCGTTACAGCACCAGTAAAATAGGGTCTTTGGATGATTTATTTAATATTGATACATTAGGATTTAGGGGTGAAGCGCTGGCCAGTATTGCATCTGTATCCGAAGTAAATGTCTTGTCAGCGAATGAAAGTGGAGATGGATCAGAAATGTCCATTTTAAATGGACATTTAGGAGCAGTGGAACCGGCACCGGCTGTCCAGGGGACATCCATTACAATTCGGAATTTGTTTTATAATACACCGGCACGGAAAAAATTTCTAAAAAGCCCCCGAATGGAATTTCGTAAAGTAGTTGAAATGGTTAGACGATTCGCTCTTTCTTATCCCGATCGCAATTTTAAACTCATTTCTGACAATAGAGATATCCTCAATTTACAATCTGAAAAATTGGAGAGCCGTATCGTCCATGTGATGGACCCTGGTTACCGGGATCAATTATTGCCAGTCAACTTTACTAAAGGAGATTATAGCATTTCGGGATATTTGGGAAATCTCAATTTGATTCGCACCCGCCCCGGAGAACAATATATTTTCCTCAATGAGCGTTTTATCCAGAATCGTCTCATGAATTCCGGCGTTTACCAAGCCTATAAATCCATTATCAACCGGGGAGAGTATCCATTTTTTGCACTTAATATATCCGTACCTCATGATGAGGTGGATGTGAATGTCCATCCCATGAAAACGGAAGTGCGATTTAAAGATGAGTGGCGGATCTATCATGTATTAAAATCAGCAATCGAAGAAGCTCTCAGCCCCATTTTACATACGATTCCTGATTTTGAAAAACCGGGGTTTTCCTCAGATTTTGAATTCCCTACCAC
>JAPYOT010000007.1:29313-44917 GCA_029938045.1 Fidelibacterota bacterium
GCCCAGACACTGCTTTTCCCCGAAGTAATGGAATTTTCCCCCGATGAATTCTCCACCTTGCTGGATGTGTTACCTTATTTAGAGAAAATGGGATTTCGCATGAAGGAATTCGGAAAAAATACGGTCATGATAGAAGCCATTCCATCTGAAATGGCCTGGGGGAATGAAAAAACGATTATACGGGAAATGCTGGATAATTATTTGGATACCCAAAAGAAACATGCCTCATTCCAGGAAGCATTGGCGGCGAGCTTTGCCTGTAAGGCAGCGGTGAAGGCGGGAGACGCGTTGAATGGGGAAGAAATGCGTGAACTGGTGAATCGATTATTTGGAACCAAACATCCATATTATTGTCCTCACGGACGTCCTATCATAATTCAGTTATCCATGGATGAACTGGACAGAAGATTTGAGCGAATATAACGAATAAAATTATTGATATTTTTGATTTTTGATTTTCGATGTTGAATGATTAGTTCATCCAATTAAACGGGCCGGCTTAACAGCGTTTTTTCCATTGGAATAATCGTTACAAAAATATCTGGAGATGATTCAAATTCATAAGGTTTACCCATAACATACCCTTGGTTTTTATATAAATGAACTCCTGGTAATGTGGAACCCAATTCTAATCTAGTAAATCCACTATCCCACGCTTTTTGTTCACAATGAATTAATAGTTTTTTACCGAGTCCTTTTCGAACATAATTTGGATGGATAAAGAAGGCTCTTATTCTTGCTGCATCTGAAATGGGGTCAAGCCTTTCACTATCTCGATCTTTACGGGCACTACTTCCAAAAAGTGTTTTTCTAAAACTCCAACCTCCACATCCGATTATTTCATCGTTTCCCAAAATAAGATAATATGTTTCGTCTTCTATTAGTTGGTTGTCTAATCCCCATGCGCCACGTAAAGCATCTTCAATTTGTTTAGGAGTATAATCCGTAATACATAATTTTCTGGCAGATAACTTAATGAGTTTAGAAATCTCATTAATATGTGTTTGGTTTGCCAGTTCAATTAAATATTCCACGGTAAACTTCGAGACTAAGTTTATTTTCTTACTTTAACTATTAATGGCCTAATTTATTATACTCAGGCAACCAATAGGCCGCACCCCAAATCAATGATTGTATAATGGCACCTTTTTTGTTCGATGATACATGAATAACCTGCTGTGCGAACGGTGTAAAGATTTCAAGTAAATGGACAACTAAAAACAGTGGTAATAGCCATTTCAATAAATAATTATAAGTATCGGTGATGGATATAAAGTAGCTGAGAACTGAAATAACATATACAAAAATAATTAAAATTTTAATTCCTGTAACCATGATCATCCTTTTTTTTATCCTGTGCTTGGGAAAAATTAATTTATTTTTCCAGACGATTATATTTCTTCATAATTAGTTTTACGCGATCATGAGGTAAAGCCCACACCTTATTATTATTAATCCCTACCATGGTTTCTGCTGCAACCAAAGTGTTGATAATGGCCTCTTCCACCGCTTGAACCGTCGCTTCAAAAAGGGGTGAAATCATCCTATTTGGCAGCATTTCAACATGGACTGCTTTATCAGAAAAAGCCACGTTCGGATTGGCAGTCGAAAATGCAATAAAAATATCGCCGGAGCCATCATGGGCATATCCGCCTACTTTACCCACCCCCATGGGAACCCGTCGAGCCAACCGTTTCATTTGATGAGCCAGCAACGGCGCATCAGTGGCGATGACAACAATGATGGAACCATCACCCTCATCCTTTTGCTTATAATTGTCCTGGGGCATATTCTCAGGGATCTCTTTTCCCACCGGAACACCTGCAATGGATAGATTTTTTCGAGAACCATAATTCGCCTGAACCAAAACACCCAAAGTATAATCCTGTTTCTTGATGGTTACCACACGAGAAGCCGTCCCAATTCCCCCTTTAAAAGAATGGCAAACCATTCCGGTGCCACCGCCAACATTTCCTTCTTCAACGGGTCCGCCTTTTGCATTTCGAATGGCATCGTGAGCATGTTTTTCTTGGACATGGAATCCGTTAATGTCGTTCAAAAATCCGTCCCAGGTCTCCGCCACGATGGGAAGGGACCACCAATATCCACTGGCATCCGCAGATCCCTGGCTCGCCCGCCAGGAAATGACGGCATCCCGGACAATGCCAACACTATGGGTATTGGTTATCAGAATGGGTCCTTCTGCAAATCCGGATTCTTCAATCCAGGTGGTTCCGGTCATTTCCCCATTGCCATTTAAGGATGACCAACCAGCAAAACAAGGGTCGTCTAAACTTCGATTTCCTCTGGGAAGAATTGCTGTGACCCCAGTACGTACCGGGCCTTTCCCAACTGTTAAAGCGCCATCCCCTCGAATTATTGTAGCATGGCCAACTTCCACTCCTTTTACATCTGTAATGGCATTGAATGGTCCCGGCTTCCCGTCAAAAGGAATCCCCAAATCCCGGGCTCTTACCGGTTGTTGTCCTTGAACATAGGATGTTGATAAAAAAATACAAACTATTATAGTATGGGATAATATGGATGTGAGGGTATTATTTTTTGTTAAGAATCGTTTAATACTTAAAACAGAATGGATTTTTAACTGTGGTTTTTTCTTTGAATTCATTTTTTCTACCATCTTAAATTTGCGATCGACAAGATAGAGTTTACATTGCTTCTTACCATAGAATATGAAAGAAAATAATGATATGTGTATCCAGCAACCCTGTTGGACGATTTCCGTGATCAAGATGATCATGGCACAAATGAATGTATCTCGTAATCAGGGATGATTACGTCACATATATGAAAAAAATATTAACCATAATTGGTCCCACTGCAAGCGGGAAAACAGCGATTTCTGTAGCCATGGCAAAACAGATTGGAGGTGAAATCGTTAGTTTGGACTCCCGCCAAATTTACAAGGGAATGTCCATCGGTACAGCACAGCCGTCATTGGAAGAGAAAGGAGGTATTCCCCATCACCTCATTGGGATTCAAAACCCCGATACCGAAGTGGCTGCCGGTCATTACGCTGAAATGGTTATTAAGGTAGTAGCGGATATTCAAAAAAGAAAAAAGATACCTATTATTTGTGGAGGAGCTGGACTCTATTATAGGGCGATAACAAAAGGAATTTTTGAGGGGAGTTTTTCCGATGCAAGTATTCGGAAAAAATTAGAAAAAGAATATGATATCCATGGGGGAGATTTCATGTTGGAGCGACTGCAAGAAGTCGATCCGGATTATGCAGAAAATGTGCACCCCAATAATAAAAAACGTCTCGTCCGTGCTTTGGAGATTTATGAATTAACGGAGAAATCTCCTTCCAGTCATTTTCAGGAACAACAGGTATCTCCAACAGATACATTGGATTTGTTTACTATATATCTTGCCTGGGATCGATCCATTTTAAAAGATCGAATTGCTGAAAGAACTGAAAAAATGTTATCGGATGGTTGGGTAAGAGAGGTTCAAAATCTATTGGAAGCATACCCAAACAAACATTTACACCCATTAGATTCGATCGGATACCGACAAATTATTTCTTTTATAAATGGTGAATTATCAGAATCAGAAGTGAAATCAAAAATAATCATTCGAACACGCCAGTTTGCTAAACGACAAATCCAATGGTTTCGGAATGAAAAAGTTCACCTGACAATAAATATGAACCCAAACCGAATGAATGAGGACATTATTAAAGAAATTCTTAAAGGAATAAGTTATTAGGAAAGCCTTTCCCCTTTTTCATTTTTCATTTTAAATTAGGGTGTCCTTTAAACCGTTCCAGAGAGATGGTAAGGGCAGCAAATCGACCTCCGAATCAGGAATCTGTTGGAACGGAATCCAGGCTGCCCGGAGGTTTTTTATTATCAGGAGGTGCCCATGGCATCGACTTACACAAAACAGGTCATGAATTCAACGGATGTGAACCGATCAGTCACGCGTCTGGCCCATGAAATTTTAGAGCGTAATGGCGGTGCAGATCAGCTATTGTTGGTTGGCATTCTTACTCGTGGTGAACCTTTAGCCAAACGGTTACAATCTCTCATTCAAAAAATTGCTGAAGTTGCTGTGCCCATGGGGTCGGTGGATATCACTTTTCACCGGGATGACTTCCGAGATCGGTTGGTCGTTCCACAGGTGAAGGGAACCAATATCAACGATTCCATCGATGATAAAACGGTCGTTTTGGTAGATGATGTCCTTTTTACAGGGAGAACCATACGGGCGGCTATGGATGAACTAAATGCATTCGGCCGACCCCAAAAAGTACAATTAGCTGTTCTGGTGGACCGAGGGCATAGAGAGCTACCCATTCGTGCTGATTTTGTTGGTAAAAATATTCCTACCCACGAGGGTGAACATGTAGAAGTTCAACTGAAAGAAGTGGATGGAAAAGACCAAGTGTCCTTGGCGCAATTTGAAGGAGATGAGTGATGCTGCAGCAAAAACATCTACTGGGATTGGAGGGATATCCAGCGGAGGATATTCAAACCATTATTGATACGGCCTTCACTTTTAGAGAAGTGTTAGACCGTCCCATTAAAAAAGTACCTTCTTTACAGGGTAAAACAATTGTAAATCTTTTTTTTGAAAATTCAACGCGAACACGAATTAGTTTTGAATTGGCCCAAAAGAGGCTCAGCGCAGACACCGTTAATTTTTCCGCATCCACATCCAGTTTGAAGAAGGGTGAGACTTTCAAGGATACAGCACAAAATATTGAAGCAATGAAGATTGATGCGGTGGTGATGCGTCATCCCACACCGGGTGCACCTTTGCACCTAACCCAGCATATTAATTCTATTGTCATTAATGCGGGGGACGGGACCCATGAACATCCGACCCAAGCCATATTGGATATGACAAGTCTTCATGAAAAATTTGGATATTTAAAAGGATTAAAAGTTGGTATTATTGGTGATATTTCTCACAGTCGTGTGGCCCTGAGTAATATTCATGGATTGAAAACCATGGGTGCAGAAGTCACACTTTGCGGTCCCTCAACGTTGATTCCACCATTTGCAGAAGATTTAGGTGTATCTGTGAATTATAATGTAGATGAAGTTATCGAATGGGCAGACGCGCTCAATGTACTTCGAATCCAACGGGAAAGAATGGGAGGCGGGCTATTGCCATCTGTGAGAGAATATCGGAATCTTTTTGGTATCTCAACAGAACGGTTATCCAATCATAAAAAAGAAATTGTTATTATGCATCCTGGACCAATAAATCGCGGTGTGGAGATTGACAGTTCGGTGGCAGACAGCGATCAAGCCATTATCCTGGATCAGGTGTTGAATGGCGTGGCATCGCGTATGGCCATTTTATATTTATTATTAGGCGGAAAGCAGGAGGAGGGAAATAGTTAAGATGAAAACAACAAAATTAAAAAAGCAGGTTGTATTAAAAGGTGGAATGATTTTAGACCCCATGAAAGAAACGCTGAAAAAAGGTGATGTCCTCATCGAAAATGGGAAGATGAAATCTATCGGGAAAGTGACTCCAACCAAATCGGCAGATGTTATTGATTGCAGCGGGTTGATTGTGACCCATGGATTTTGTGATATCCATGTTCATTTTCGTGAACCGGGACGTGAGGATAAGGAAACCCTTGATTCCGGTTCCCTGGCGGCTCTGGCGGGCGGATTTACCCGTGTCTGTGTCATGCCAAATACAAATCCTCCTTTAGATTCCCCAGAATCTATTCGTTATACGGTAGATCGAGGGGAAGAATGCCCGATTCACATTCATCCAATCGGTGCCATAACGAAGAGTCAGAACGGGAAAGAATTGACGGAGATGGGCGCCATGTTATCGGAAGGTGCGGTGGCATTTAGTGATGATGGACTGCCCGTTACAGACACTGGTATGATGCGAAATGCATTGGAATATGCCACTATGTTTGATGTGCCGATAATTAATCATGCTGAGGATTTATGCTTGAAAAAAGATGGGGTGATGCACGAAGGAAAAATCTCAACCCAATTGGGTCTTCCTGCAAGCCCAGATATTACGGAATCAAATATGGTCCACCGCGATTTGGAATTAACACAATTGACCGGTGCCTGCCTCCACGTGCCTCATGTAAGTTCGGCCAAATCAACGGATCATATCCGTCAAATGAAAAAGTCCAATAATAAAATAACAGCGGAAGTCACGCCACATCATTTATTTTTTACGGATGAAGATTTAATTACCTATAATACAGATTTAAAAGTGGCTCCTCCCATTCGAACACAGGCAGATCAAAAAGCACTCATCAAAGGAGCGAAGGATGGGACCTTTGATTGTATTGCCACAGACCATGCGCCCCATACCATAGAGGAAAAGGAAGGGACTTTTGATTTGGCTCCTTTTGGGATGATAGGTTTGGAATCATGTTTTGGCGCTGTGAATCGGGTATTGGTTAAAGAGAATAAATTCGATATCATCCGGTTAATCCAAATGCTTTCCGTTAATCCTCGTAAGATAATGGGATTTGAGACAGATTTATTTACAAATGGGAATCCTGCAGAATTGACCATTTTTGATCCAAATAAAAAATGGACATTTAAGAAATCAGATATTTATTCACGGTCCCATAATTCTCCGTTTATAGGTGAAGCGTTGATAGGCCGCGTAAGGGCAACCATTGTAAAGGGTCATATAACAGCATTGGTTTAATATATCATATTCGTCAGAAATGCAGGGCCACCCCTATGGCTATTTATGGAGGATAGTGAGAAAAGGGTGCATGGTTGCAGGGTTTTTAGGTGAATACGCACTTTGGGGTTATGGGTAAAAAAGGCTAATATATTATTTATGAATTATAGTTGACTATGATTGAGTTACTAGTCTAATTTTTCGGGCTAATTTAGAACTGAAAATAATGAAAACAAGATCACTAAAAGCGTCTGAAATTCAAAAAGACTGGTTTGTAGCCGATGCTGAGGGTAAAACTTTGGGTCGTTTCGCCAGTGAAGTCGCACAAATTTTACGCGGAAAGCATAAACCATCCTTTACGCCTCATATGGATATGGGCGATTTTGTGGTTGTGGTTAATGCAGATAAGGTAAAGGTTTCCGGTGCGAAGGAAACGGATAAAACTTATTTTAAACATTCAGGATATCCGGGATCGACGACCTTTACAAAATTAGATCAAATGCGACGAAATCACCCGGAACGGATTGTTGAAAAAGCCGTTTGGGGAATGCTTCCTAAAAACCGCTTGGGTCGGGCCATCATAAAACACCTAAAGGTGTATAACGGTCCCGAACATCCCCACACAGCGCAACAACCCAAAGAATTGGATATTTAATGGCTAATGCTGTTTATAATGCTACCGGTCGACGAAAAGAATCTGTCGCCCGTGTTTTCATGACACCTGGAAAAGGTAATATTTCCATCAATGGTCGTCCATTTAAAGAATATATTAGTCGAGAAAGTCTGGCAATTGTGGTGACACAACCACTGAACTTAATCGACCAACGAGAATCATACGATATTAAAGTTACCGTAAAAGGGGGAGGCCTTTCCGGACAAGCAGGTGCGATTCGATTGGGAATTGCCCGGGCATTAAATGGTGTGAGTGAAGACTTTCGCCCCCAATTAAAAGCAGCAGGATTTCTCACCCGTGACGCCCGGGAAGTGGAGCGGAAAAAATATGGACAACCTGGCGCACGTAAAAAATTCCAATTTTCAAAACGGTAAAGATTATGGCAGAATCAAAAGTTAAATTTGAAGATTTACTGGGTACAGGCGCACATTTTGGACATGTAACCCGTAAGTGGAACCCCAATTATAAACCTTTTATCCTCATGGAAAAAAACGGGGTTCATATTATTAACCTGGATGAAACAATTCGTCGTTTGGATATGGCGCTCAGCTTTATCAGTGGCAAAGCCAAAAAGAATGGTGAATTCCTGTTTGTAGGTACTAAGAATCAAGCAAAAGATATTGTTCAGCAGGAGGCGGATCGGTGTTCCATGTTTTATGTGGTTGAACGCTGGTTAGGTGGAACGCTCACTAATTTTACCACCATTAAAAAAAGTATTAAACGGTTACACATGCTGGAAAAAGAAGGGTCACAGATTTATGAAAATCAGACCAAAAAAGAAATCCAGATGCTCAATCGTGAACGGATAAAACTTTCGGATCAACACCGTGGCATTAAAGATATGCGACGCCTTCCTGATGCGGTGATTATCGTCGATGCCAATCTGGAGAGTACGGCAGTGAAAGAAGCCATAATATTGGGAATTCCCATCATTGCAATTGTTGATTCCAATACAGATCCTACCATTATTGATTATCCAATACCAGCCAACGATGATTCGATCCGGACGATTCAGCTTATTATGTCGGTGATTGCCGATACGATTTTAGACTCAACTACTAAAAAGAGTGAAAAATCAGAAAAAGAAGATAAACAAGCATCGAAGGCACCAGACAATGTATCATCAGTGGAAATAAAAGCTGAATCGGTTGACACAGATAAAAAAGATTCACCCCCAGAAGAAAAAGTTGAAGCACCCGTAGAAGATGTTGGAGCAACAAAATAAATATTGATGCCAAAACCGTAAAAGAATTGCGCGATAAAACAGGCGCAGGTATGATGGATTGTAAGAAAGCATTGGTTGAAACAGATGGCCATTTAGAAAATGCCATTGATCATTTACGTAAATCTGGTATTGCCAAAGCAGAAAAAAAGGGTGAAAGAACCGCTAAAGAGGGTATCGTCTTTTCGTACATTCATCATGGCGGCCGTTTAGGTGTCCTTGTTGAAATGAACTGTGAAACAGATTTCGTAGCAAAAACAGAAGGTTATTCAGAGTTAGCACATAATTTGGCTATGCAAATTGCAGCCACAAACCCCTTGGCCATTCGTCGTGAAGATATTGACGCCACAGTCGTGGAACATGAAAAAAGTATTTTTGCGGACCAAGCGAAAGAATCAGGGAAACCTGAAAATATCATCGAAAAAATGGTGGAAGGCCGGATGGATAAATTTTATGCAGAATCCTGTCTTCTCGAACAATCATTTATAAAAGATCCTGATAAGAAAGTTGGGGATCTTCTCACCCAAGCGATGTCAACATTGGGCGAAAACATTGTCGTCAGCCGATTTACCCGTTTCGCCATCGGCGAAGAATCCAGTAACGGGCAACCACACTAAATTGTAGATGTCAAGTCCTGCTTTCAGGCGAATCCTTCTTAAATTAAGCGGGGAGGTACTTGCGGGCGAACAGGGTTTTGGTATCGATCCGAAAAAGGCGACGGAGCTCGCCAAAGAAGTTAAATCCATTTATGATATGGGGGTCAGTATTGGCCTCATTATTGGCGCTGGGAATATTTTCCGCGGATTGGAAGCGGCCAGCAAAGGCATGGATCGAGTCACGGGAGATTATCTCGGTATGCTGGCAACCATCATGAATGCGATTAGTCTGCAGGATGCTTTGGAAAAAGTGGGTGTCGAAACGCGAACACTGTCTGCCATTACCGTATCCAAAATTGCAGAACCATATATTAGACGTAGAGCACTCCGCCATATGGAAAAAGGGCGTGTGGTTATAATTGCAGGCGGCACGGGAAATCCATATTTTACCACAGATACGGCGGCGGCGCTTCGGGCGACGGAACTTCATGCTGAAGTAGTTATCAAAGGGACTAAAGTGGATGGTGTCTATGACAAAGATCCCGCAGTAAATTCTGACGCAAAACGTTATAAAAATATATCCTTCAATGAAGTGTTATCAAAAAACCTTCGCGTGATGGATTTAACTGCCATAACCTTATGTAAAGAAAATGCATTGCCGATACGGGTCTTCAATATTAATAATAAGGGAGATTTAAAGCGTCTCCTTAATGGTGAAGATATTGGCACACTTGTAATGGAATAGTCCAAATGCTTCAAGAAATTTATAAAGATACAACCCACCGAATGGATCAGGCGGTGGCGCACACCCGAACGGAATTAGCAAAGGTTCGTACAGGCCGGGCCAATCCGGATTTACTGAACGCAATCCAGGTAGAATATTATGGTTCTATGATGCCCATGAACCAGGTATCCACTGTTTCAGTTCCTGACTCGCGCCTCATTACGCTTCAACCATTTGAAAAATCATTAATTCCCATCATTGAAAAAGCCATCATGGACTCCAACTTGGGTTTAACACCGAGCAATAATGGCAATGCTGTTTTAATTCCCATTCCGGCCTTATCAGAAGAACGGCGCAAAGATTTAATTAAATATGTCCATCAAGTTGTTGAGGAGGGTCGTGTTTCAGTTCGAAATGTCCGACGAGATGCCCTTCATCACGTGAAGGAATTCGGAAAGGAAGAGCATGTTTCTGAAGATGAGATACATCGGCAGGAAACAGAAATGCAGACCTTAACGGATAAACATGTGGCATCATTGAATGAAATGCAGGAGCATAAAGAAAAGGAACTCATGGAGTTTTAGGTTTTATTCTAAAAGATATAAAAAATCCCCGCTCCGAATATTCGAGGCGGGGATTTTTTATTTAGAGAATGAAATCAATCGATTATTCACATTTGGAGAACCCACACCCAAGGCATGTAACACAACCACCTTCGTGCATCACCTTACTGCCACAATCAGGACAAATGGTAATATTTTTAAATGTAAAGTCGGTCACATCCATTTGATGTTCGGATACTTCCTCGCTTGTAACCATTGTGATGGACGTTTTCCGTTTGGCTTCTTCAGTGTCCACTTTTGAATCCACGTTTTGAACTTCATTATTTTCACTGAGGTAATCATCAAGTGCTTTACCAATGGCATCCGGTGTGGATAAGATCAAACGACCATCTTCCCAGGTGGGGTTCGGTCCACTGATACCTTTTAATTGTTTGATGATGGCACTGGGGTCAATTCCGGACCGAAGTGCCAGAGAAATAAGTCGGCTGATAGCTTCCGATTGTGCGGCAGCATTTCCACCTGCTTTACCAATAGTTGTAAACACTTCACATAAACCGTTTTCATCCTGATTGATGGTAATATAAAGGGTTCCCTCGCCCGTTCGTATCCGCCGCGTGACCCCTTCTGTTGTATGGGGTCGAATGCGGGGTCGTTTTTCTATTACAGTATTTACGCCGGTGTCTGATTGAGAGGCGGCTGCTTTATCTTTTGACTTTTGACCCTTTTCAGGTTTTTCCGTAATGAGAATGCCCTCTCTAGATCCTTCCCGATAAACAGTAATGCCTTTTAAACCGGTTTTATAGGCTGTCATATAGATATCAGCTACAGTTTCCAGTTGTACATCTTCTTTAAGATTTACGGTTGAAGAGATTGAACTGTCAATATACTTTTGGATGACGCCCTGCATTTTTACGCGGGAATAGGGATCAATATCATGGGCAGAAATCACATAATCCGGAAGGTTTTCATCGTTCCCAAACAACTTTTTGATGATAGGATGATACACTTTGTATTCATCAAATGTTTTTCCGAATCCGTCATTCTTTTTTACACGTCTTGTATAAGAGGTGGCAAAAATGGGTTCAATGCCTGAAGTGACCCGCGCAACAATGGCACCGCTGCCAGTGGGAGGCACTGTTAATACAGTGGAGTTTCGAATGCCATTTTCTTTTATTTTATTATTCAAATTTCTAGGAAGATTTTTAATAAACAGGCTTTTGCGGTAACCAGCCCAATCAAAATTTGGGAAGGATCCTTTTTCATTGGCCAATTCTACACTGGTTTCATAAGCACCATCTCGAAAAATTTGCATGACCTGTTCAATGGTTTGGATGGCATCATCGCTATCATACTTTATACCCATCCGCACAAGCATATCACCAAGGCCCAGAATGCCCAATCCAATACGACGGTCATTGGTGGCATTATGCTTTTGTGATTCAAGGGCGTGTCTTTCAAGATTATAATCGATGACATTGTCCAGAAACCGTGTGGCAATTCCAACTGTATCTTTGAATTCATCAATCATGAAGTTTCCTTCTCCATCCACAAATCGTTCCAAATTGATGGAGCCCAGATTGCAGCATCCGCCATCGGGAAGGGGCTGCTCTGCGCAGGGATTGGTTGAGACGAGGGGGCTGCAGTATTCAGCATTATGGTAATCGGTCATGGTATCCCAAAATAGGAGTCCGGGTTCAGCGCTGGTATGGGCGTGTACTATAATTTTATTCCATAAATCTCGGGCGTTTATGGTTTTATAAACCTGATCATTCCATTTGAGATCAAATTCCGAATCATTTTCTACCGCTTCCATAAATCCATGGGTTAAGAGGACGGATATATTAGAATATTTCACCATGTGAATATCGCCGGTTTTGATTTTAATAAATTTTTCTATATCCGGATGATCCACCCGCAGGGTTTGCATATTGGCACCGCGCCGGCCGTGTTGGGCAATGGTGTTTGTGTTTTCACTGAAGAGGTTCATAAATCCCACAGGGCCGCAGGATTCACCGCCGGTGCCTTTAATGGCATCCCCGGAGGGACGCAAGACAGAAAGATCGTGGCCGCAGCCGCCGCCATATTTATAGGTCCGGGCTTCTTCTTCGATTGTGCGATAAATTGAATTGATGGAATCATCCTGAATTCCCACCACATAACAATTATTGAGTGTGGTGGTAATATCTTCCCGGCCCGCACCATGCATGATGCGTCCGCCAGGTGTAAACCTGAAATCTTCTAAAATAGAATAAAATTTCTTTTCCCATGTATCACGGAGTTTTTTAGTCCGTTCAACAGACGACAGGGCTTTGGCCTGGCGTTGCCAGAGTTGGTATGGGTGGTTTTCCCATGGGGCGAGATATTTGTTTTTCAGTACATCCGCACCGAGCGAATCATCTTTGTAATAATTTTCTGTAAGATATGGGGTGAATTCTTCAGAAATATTTTGTCCGTCCACTTCTTTTGTGAGTTCGCGGACCGTTTCCTCAACCATTATATTGAGTTCACCCGGGGTTGTCTTTCCACTGGGAAAGTTAAGTTCTATTGCTTCTGCCATTGACAGCCGTTCCTATTCAGGTATGTGGTGTTGTAAAAAAACAGATCTTCTTATAGGTTGATAAATGAAAAAGTGATAATCGACTTGGTTGGCACATCCAATATATATTTGCGAAAAATATTACCCAAGAAGAAAAGAAAAAAAACCATAATAATACTCGAGAAAAATGTGGAGTAATTAAGTTTTCCACAAATTGTCCACACCAAACAGGGTTGTTTTTGGGCTTTACGGTTATCGCAAATACAGGACCCAATTCTCTTTTATAGTTATCCACCGAGGAGACAATGGTTTAATCGCATTATTTTGGAATAGAAACGCTGGAGCACACATTTTTTCTGATATAAATTCACCATCATGCGGGCGTCGTATAATGGCTATTACCCCAGCTTCCCAAGCTGGAGACGTGAGTTCGATTCTCATCGCCCGCTCACCATAAAAGAAGGGATGTGGAGGTCATGTCCCCTTTTCATACAAACAACTGTGGCTTATGATTACAAATGAAACTTGTAGCAATTGTAATGACTTATGTCACTTTGAATTAAAATGATGTGATGAATATCACGGGAATACATAATTAATATGACCAACCTAAAAGGAGTATGGGCCCCTATCCTTACACCACAAAACGCTCATTATTCAATAGATAAAACTCGGTATTTTAATCATCTTCGATGGTTGTTGAATCATGGTGTCGATGGTATTGTGATTTTCGGGACGAATGGGGAGGCCACCTCTTTCTCGGTATCAGAACGGATGGAACTACTTGATTGGGTTAAAGAAGAAAAAATCCCTTCAGAAAAAATTATGGTGGGTACAGGATGCAGTGCCCTCACGGACACAATTACCCTGGGACAGCACGCTGTATCAAGAGGATATTATCATCATTTAATGCTGCCGCCATTTTATTATAAAAGCCCAAGTCAAAGTGGGTTGGTCCGATATTTCAGTGAAGTCATTCAACAGATTGGTGATGACCGCCTAAAGATATTTTTATATCATTTTCCCCAACTGTCTGGGATTCACTTTGATGTTAATATAGTGTTGGAACTCATGGAAAAATTTCCGAATCAAATTGTGGGATATAAAGACAGTTCGGGGGATTGGGAGAACACGAAAAAGATACTTAACCACTGCCCCGGATTAACAGTTTTTCCCGGGTCTGAGGAATTCCTCACCCCAGTGCTGGCTGCGGGCGGAGCGGGCGTCATCAGCGGTACAGCGAATGTAAATCCAGGTTATATTAAAGAAACATATAACGCATTTTTTGCGGACAGGGAACTGGCTGCGTCCTGTCAGGAAGGTATTAACCATTTTAGAAAGGCGGTTCAAACCTATCCACTCATTGGGGCATTGAAGGGTTTAATGCAACACCATCAGAGTGATGATATTTGGGGAAACATACGTCCACCCTTATCTGGATTGCCTCCATCAGATTTAAATCAATTATTGATGTCGGTGAAGTCGCTAAAATATACCCTGGCTGATTAACCTTCCGTTGAAGGCTTACCAATTTATAATATATTATTCTGAAGATTTCAATGATGTGCAGTTGAAATGATTTCTGAACAGTTGTTAATGATGGAAGGTATAACATTTAAATAATATCAAGAAAAGAACGCGCAGTTCAGAAAGGTCATTTTGTGATTCTTTTCTATTTTTCTGTCTCATTTCTAATGATCCTATCTCTGTAAATTCTACCCCATGAAAATCCTTTCAGTCAACGAAAACAGTATCGGCGCAGAATTGGGCCTGAAACCGGGTGACCGCATCGACGCAATCGATGGTTCCCGGGTCCGGGACATTATTGATTATCGTTTCAAAATATCCGATGAAAATGTTGTCCTGCGCGTCCGCCAGGGTGGGGAAGTTTTGGAATATGATATTGACAAGGATTACGATGATAATCTGGGTCTGGAATTTGAGGAATTTCGAATTCGTAAATGTGCCAATGATTGTGTTTTTTGTTTTGTAGATCAGAATCCTCCCGGGATGCGGGAGGCGCTTTACTTTCGTGATGGGGATTTTCGATTATCATTTCTACACGGTCATTATATTACCATGACCAATATGGGATGGAAGGAAATGAAACGGGTGGTGACCCAGCGCCTGACACCCTTATATATCTCTGTCCATGTGACTCAGCCGGATAAACGCCTGGAAATGTTTCTCTATGGCAAGGATGATACCCTGTTAAGGAAATTTGAATATCTAACAGAAAATGGGATTGAACTCCATTCTCAGGTGGTTCTGTGTCCTGAATGGAATGATGGTGAATTTTTAGAACAAACGATTAAAGATATTCATCAATATTCACCCATGGCCCGATCCATGTCTATTGTTCCTGCGGGGCTGACGAAACATCGGGATGGGCTGCCGTTCATTCCACCGGTAACCAGGGATTATGCTGAGAAATTTCTCCCGATTGCTGAAGATCTTTCGGAAAAGTATATCCTTAAAGATGGACGAAGATTTATATATTTAAGCGACGAATGGTTTTTAGTCACTGAAAAGGATTTACCCAATACGGATTATTATGAAGATGTGGATTTATCTGAAAATGGTGTGGGACAGGTGCCAGTCTTTTGGGATCAATGGCAAGCAGGTATGACCAAACT
>JAPYOT010000061.1 GCA_029938045.1 Fidelibacterota bacterium
GATTTTGGTTCAGCCTCGAAAACAGCAGCGGTTGCACTATATGCACGATATTTAAAACGAATTGGCGCTCATTTGAAAAACATCACCACAACCATAGTCAATCCATTCGACTCTATCGGATATAAAAATTAAAAACTAAATACAAATGACTACTCCACAAGCCACTTCAAGTCAACCATACAGGTTGACTGTAAAAAGAGGATTTCTTGCACTATTAATTATGTTTGCTAGCCAGACACTGGTCGGGATGGGCATCTCATTTGGATTAAGATTCGTCCAAGTTGATACTCAAATGATTGGACTGATATCTGTGCTGGTTGGAGGAACCATTACATTGATTTGGGTTTGGACTGATATACGCCGATTTGGTCCGTCTTTTTTACCTCAAATTGGACTGCAACAAAGCATTGTCAAAGCCAGCCAATCGGTAATGCTGGTATTTCTATTATTAATTGCCACGCACTTTCTAGCTTGGATTTATAGATCAATAATTTTACCCATAGTGGGTCAAGTGGGTATTATTGGAGGTGGATCTCAAATGTTTGCCTATATCCGAGAAACAGGTTCCATTATTGGGATGGCAGGCTTTTTTGTATTAGCACTCATTGTCGGACCGGTTATGGAAGAAGTTATATTCAGAGGATATTTGCAATCCGCATTAGCACGACGAATGCCAGAATGGGGTGCTATTTTGATAACTTCATTATTGTTTATGGCCGGTCATGGTCCAACGATTTTATGGCCAATATATTTTATCTATAGCGTCGCCTGGGGATGGATTTTCATGCATTCAAGATCCTTGAAAATGGCAATTGCGATCCATATGCTGAGTAATCTATTTTACGCAGTTGTCGCTGTAATGGGTTGGAAAATTCTTGCATAAAAAGTTTTACTGAAAGGCAATTACAGATGACAGCAATTTCATCCTCATTCTCGAATTCAAATCCTAGTTTCGCTTTAAAAAGCTTTCTGTAAATACATTATCTTTTAAGTCTTGGTCATATTTGACCTTTAGAACGGTCAGTTCTGTGCGATGGTTATTTTTTAGGTTTTTCATAATCATTGTAGTGGCAGTCCAATAGTCTCCATTTTTTACATGATCAGGAATATCCAATATTTTAAATACCATCTCTTTTTTATTAAAAAACTCCACCCGTTTCATTAGTGAATGTGTTTTATCAACCCAAAGGATTCGCCAACTGTATTGGGAGCCTTTTTCTATTGGATTCGCTCGAATTTTATAGCAATCCGTTCCATGGATAATATCCACCCCCAGCAACTTATATTCATCCGCATCTAAGTCTCTCCCAGATAGGTCTTCATAACTGAAGTCCGTGCCCATAAAACTACGGCCTTTCTCATTAGTCCTAATTCGTTTCACTTTTTTTAGGGCAGGGAGGTATAGCCATTGATCATCCGGTTTTGACCCAAGTCTGTCCCATGTAAGGAATCCTGTTCCCATTACTTCTTTGGGTTGGGAAAAACGCAGCAGTGATTTGGATTTAAATTTTCCATCTTCGTATCGCTTCTCAAAACTGATGAGTTCTCTTGATCTGCGCCGCTCCTTTCCGCCCTTCAATGAAATTAAAGTCATTTTGAGATGCGTTTGAACATCCATTGGTTTTTGAATTTGATCCATTTTTTCCATAACAGAACGGGCGGATGGCTGGGCTAATAAAATACTGCTTATAAGTAAAAATAGAATTTGGGCATATTTAATCATGCCAGAATTTAATGGATTAATAATTGTAGTAAAGTCCCAGTCTTGTATGAGAGAAATCTTCCATTTTTGTAAATGCACTTTCTAAATCATCTTTATCACCTTTAAACTGGACAAGCCCCAATTCGAATTTCCAATTTATCCAAGGAGAATATCCAACCGATGCACTGAACATTGTACCCTTTTTGTCCAAATTAATCATAGCATTCCCTTTTAATTCCAAGCGATCATCCATTAACACACCGGATGAACTGAGATTCAGGGCCAACTCAGAAAACATTGCAAATGGCGTTCCCATTCCGGGACGAAATTTATCGAGTTTAGGAAAATTCACTAATTCCCTAGACGAAGAATGGTACCATTCATAATTCTCTTCCCCAACTTTATTGCCAATTAATTGTGCCGCTAAGTTTATATCAGAGGCTGTGGTATATTCGCCTTGAAGAACAAATTGAGAATAAACTATATCTTGGTGTAATTCGTAGAGGTTGGTCTGGACTTCAAAAAGATTTAATTTAAGTATTGAAGATTGTGTTTTAAAGATTGCTCCTTCTCCACGTAATGTAAAATCCCCAATGAAAGTGACAAAATCCAATCCCCATACCGTTGTAGCCCTATATCCCAATTGGGGAATTATTTTCCCATAACTGTCAAGGATATCGGTATCTGAAGGATACCACTTAATGGTTGAAATACTCGGTGTACGGTCATTACCCTTAAAAATTGAAACGCCAAAATCTGCTTCACCAATTGAGGTTTGAATCCGAATACCAATTTCTATCTCATCTTGAACCGGGTATTCGATTTTTGGTTCTATTGGTAATGCCAGAGGATAATCTTTTTCACCATAGGGAATTCTATTAACCTCAT
The DNA here is from genome assembly GCA_029938045.1 of Fidelibacterota bacterium. Classification (GTDB taxonomy): domain Bacteria; phylum Fidelibacterota; class Marinisomatia; order Marinisomatales; family TCS55; genus TCS55. Next base: position 2,591 of record JAPYOT010000061.1, read on the forward strand.
GCTTTGGGATAAAAATGCCTTCCATCTGGTAATTCCCAAAATAAAATTTTGACGTAAAAGACCATGTACTGATTTTTTGTCCAACCCCCTGTTTGAACAAATAGTAATAATCATAGGGGTTCAAATTATCGGTGGGATTGTTGCCATCGACTGCACCCCAGACATGAATCAGTTTCCCGAACTTGACCTCGCCCCATTCGGGGTAATAGGCAAAGTAGACTTCCCGAAGGTCATAAGCAGATTTTGAACTATCATATCGATATTCCACAGCTGACACAGTTTTTATATCCAAAGATCCAACTGTATATCCTAAATCCAGGGACATGATTCGAAAAGGCAGGTTAATTTGGGATTGATCCGAGGTACGCGTCATCACAAATGGGTTGACCTCGCCGGTGTAGTTTAGCTGGGCGCTAGCCAATGAAAATGACAAAAGTAGTATTATTTTTTTCATGTTTAATGTGTGCAGTGGCTATGCATGCATAGCCACTGCAACAATCAATTCCTTGGTAATCGTTTTAAATTCTTTTCCTGGAAAAGGGATGCTTGAATTCCCATATCCACCTGGACATCTTCAAAGGCTACTTCCGTCGTTCGGTTCTTTTGCACATCTTCCACAAAAACCCGCTTCATAACGAAATACCCTTTCATCTCTCGGTGAGAAAATTCCTTTTTTTTCTTCAATGCACCACTTTTGTCATAAGATTTTTCTTTCACAGCCATGAGTGAATTTTTATCAATCCAAGAAGTGTGTTTTATATAGGAGGATTTTGCTTCTTTTTTCGGTGTTATTTCCAACACAAAACAATCCACCCCGTTGATGGTTTCATCATCCAAGCGTATGTATTCATTCTCGTCCAGATCACGATTGGATAAATCTTCATAACTCAAGTCAGAACCCATAAAAGAGTCCCCCTTTTTCTTTGATGAAATGCGTCGGATCTTTTTAAATGCCGGAAGCCACATACGCATTTCATCATCTTTATCACTATGCTCAATTTTAAGGAAGGCCACACCTTTATCATCTTTTGGTTCCAAAAACCAGATGATCTGTTTTTTATTCCCATCAAGGGATTTTGACACCATAACATTGGTTCGTGACTTACCTTTTGCATTGGTTAAAACCATTCTTGTCGTATTAGACATATCTTTCGGTGATGGTTTTGCATCCACCATTTTTGCAATTTCAATTCCAGTCTGACCAAAAGCACTGGAAATTATTAATAATAATATTATTCGTTTTTTCATCTTTATTTTCTCAAGTTAAAAGGTTTGATTAAACGAGTTAATCTTCCCCCTCTTCCATTTTCCTTTAACTTCATCCAATCATCCATTCCTTCAATCATTTTCAATTCCCCCGAATTAACCTGTTATATATTTTCTTATTTCTTCTCAGCAATTCCATAACACTGGCCAATAAAGTTAAGGTACCAACAGAAGTTGATATCATGGCGAATACCATTAATCCACCCATGTGGCGAACGGGAAGAAATTGTGAAAAAAGCAATGCAGCAAAAGCCATATTTGACAATGCATCCAATACAATGGGATAGCCTACCTCATCAATGACTTCCCGACTTAAAATATCCGGATCTTTTACTGTTTTTACAGATCGCCGGTATTGGGATATATAGTGAATAGCAAAATCCACCCCCACCCCAATGATGACGGATGAAAGCACCGCCGTTACGTGGTTCAGGTCAATATTAAATAGGCCCATAAAGCCGAAATTTAAGATGACTGCAGAAGACAATGGAATCACTGCCAACAGGCCCCATCCGATCCGGCGAAAGAAGAATCCTGCTATCAATGATACGACAATGATTGAAGCAAAAATACTTCGGAAGGAAGATGAAATAACCATATCCACCATATCTCCCAAAACGGGCAGCATTCCCGTTGTTGTAATTTCCATCTCACCATTGATCTCTTGCTCGATGAATTTCTTCACCTCACCCACATAGATCTCCGCCGCCTGTGTGGACATATTTTTAGACATGACCGTAACCAACCCAACCGTGTAATCATAATTTACCAATGAGCTGAAATCATCTGGATCACCGGACATGGAATACATGGTGAAAAGATTATTTACTTTGTCTCTTTCATCGGGGATCGTTTCAAAGACCGGATCATCATCCATTATAGTACGATGCATTTGTTTGATTATATCAGCAATAGAAATAGAGATCGAAATTTTCGGATGCTCCTCCATATATTCCTGCAGACGAACCATCTTTTTTAATGTTTTGGGATCCTTCAAATCCCCCTCAATTCTGAATGTATAATCCATGGATCCCACCATTTCATCATCTAGAAAGGATAAACTTTGTGGAATGGCGTGCTCTTCATCGAAAAATGTCTTAATGTTAACCTCAACATTGAGAGCACTCAATCCATAGGCTCCGATGAGGACAACAATCAATCCGGCGGTGAGAACCAACCGCGGCGCTTTCAGAATTTCCTTCCCGATATTATCAACCATTCGTTCAAGCAGGCCAGGGTGACTGATAGCTTTTGAATCCATTTTCCAATTGGTTAACATAATCAAAGATGGCAAAAGTGTTGTAGATAATATCCAGGCCCACATGATACCGATGGCAATCGTATAACCATAGCCAGCCATAACTTCAATGGGTGCAAAAAGTAAAGATAGAAAAGCGGCTGAAGTGGTAATACTGGTGAGAAAAATCGGCAGCATTAGCGAATGCATACTCATTTCAATCGCTTTGCGTTTATCCTTTGTCTGGCGGAGTTTTTTAAAGAATTTTGTTAAAAAGTGAACGCCATCCGAATTGGCAATCGTCAACAAAATAATTGGCATGGATGTATTCATAATCGTAAATACAAAATTATCAGATTTGGTTAAATTGTAGATCCATCCCATGGCACCCATCATAGAACCCAATGACAGTACAATTACAGCGACGATCATACCCACGCCGATGAAACTTCTTAAACTCCATAATAGAATCAGAACCATCCCCAGCAACCCAATACGGATGAGCACAACCATATCGACTCGGATTAAATCACCCACCAGTCCAGTCAAATAAGGCGGTCCGCCAAAATGGACTTCATATTCTTGTAAATGAGTATCTGCATATTCGTGAAGTAGTTTCACTACGGCCTGGTCGTTACTCCCTTCCTGCGGTTTCACCACAACATTAAAGAAATCACCGTGTTTACCCAATACTCGTTTTTTAATATCGGGGTTTCCATCTAGGTAATTTTTGATTGAAACTATTTCATTACTATTCAAATCTCGCGATGGTACCAAATCATCCACCTCAAGAAAGTCATCCACACTTTCCATTCGATTCATATTTGACAAGCTGATTACTTCTTCAATAAGAGGCGATGCTTCCACTACTTCTGTAAAATCCCATAATTCAGCCATGGCCTCCCGGTTATAAGCAGATGTCCCCCGCTCCCCGAAAGCCACAAATATCATTTCTGTATTGCCGAATTCTTCTTTCACCTCTTCCCAAACTCGCCGTGTATCAATATCCTCCGGAATCATTTTCATCATATCGTCTTCAATTTTGAAGAATTGAAGTCCCGACCCCATAAGGATTGAGATCAATAATGTAATAATTATCGTTCGCTTTGGGTGGTCCAGCGATTGGCTCATAAACCAATCTTTGATGCGTTTTTCACTCACTTTATATTTTATCCTTATAGTATTGATTAACAGCCTTCATCCCTTTTTCTGTGAAAATACCACGGGCCACGATTTGTACAAATCCATGGATGGTATCTCGGATCGGCAAATCGTTTTTTAAAAAAAATTCTGGCTGAAATGTTGAATTAACAATATTGATATATACGATCGCTGCCGATTTCATATTGATGTCAGAATGAGCCAACCCCTGGTCCTGCGCGTTTTTAAGTATTATATAAAAATCTTCCTGATGGCTCAATCTAAAGGACTCAACCTCTTTCCATATCTCAGGATAAAGTGACTTTAATTCCACCAACTTATGAACCGGTGTCCGCCCAGCAAATTTGCAAATTTTCTCCATGATTTTGATATATTGGAGGGCTGGATTGTGCTCTTCAGTCATTACCTTTTTAAAAACGCCATTAATTTGCCCAAGAACAAAATGCATTATGCTATGAATTAAATTCTCCTTGGTGGGGAAGAACTTATATATCGTCTTTTTACTCATAGCCAGGCGCTTGGAGAGGGCATCCACTGTGAAGGCGCGGACGCCCCCTTCGGCAACGGATTCGAAACCTTCGCTTAGTATTTGATTAACTTGTGGTTCTTGTCTCATAGATAATGGAAACGATTATCGTATATTTCGTTTCCGAGTTTAAAATATCTTTCCCATTCAAGCCAAACCCTTTTTTATGAATTATGATAATAAAACCCATAACTTTGATGGTACAAAATGGGAAAATCATTTAAATCTCCAGTAGTCATCCTCGCAAACGGCTCATTCCCAACTCACCCTATTCCACTCGAAATTTTGGCAGTTGCTGGCACAGTAATCTGCACCGACGGTTCCGCAAATACATTGGATAAACTTAACCTCATTCCCCATGTTATCATAGGCGACCTGGATTCCATTGACCCCAATAATGAGTTTCATGGATTGGAAATCCACGACCCAAACCAGGAAAACACAGACCTTGAAAAAGCACTGGAATGGGTGGCCATGAATGGGATTGAAAATGTAACACTCCTTGGTGCCACTGAACTTCGTGAAGATATGACAGTGGCCAATCATTATATCCTTTTTGACTTTATTGAAAAATTGAATATCGAAATGGTTACTGACTATTTCACCGTCACCAGCCACCGTGGTCAACGGTCATTTGATTCATTCCCTGGTGAATTGGTTTCGCTATTCCCTCAACGATTCGGCACTGTGGTTTCAACCACCGCCCTCAAATACCCTTTAAATGAAACTGTATTGAATCCCTCAGCGCGAGGAATTTCCAACCAGTCCATTGGCGTTACCTTTTCAGTAGTTGCATCCGATCCAATCCTCGTTTTTCGCGGTCACCCCAAAAACTAAATAATGCACTGGCTCGACTTTTCTGTCCTGATTCTTTATGTGGGTTTACTCATTGGTTTCGGTTTTTATCGAACCAAACAATCGGGTAAAGATCCGGAGGAATTTCTGCTTGCCGGGCGAAAACTCAGTCTGCCGGGTTTTGTAGTCACATTAGTCGCCACATGGTATGGCGGGATTCTTGGGATCGGCGAAAACACCTATTCTTATGGTATTCAAACCTGGTTTATTTTTGGTTTACCCTATTATATCTTCGCAATTCTTTTCGCTTTTCTAATTGCAGGCCGAATCAACGAAACCAAGTTCATTTCAATTCCGGATCAATTTCATGGGCGCTTCGGGAAAACGGCCGGCGTTGTTAGTGCATTATACATTTTATTCTTAGCCAGTCCCGCTCCCTACCTTCTCAGTATCGGCATTCTGCTTCAGTTCACCACAGGATTATCCTTTGGACTTTCTTTACTCATGGCCACCGGATTGAGTCTCAGCTACATCTGGATAGGCGGATTTAAAGCGGTGGTTCGAACCGATGGATTGCAATTTGGATTTATGTTTGTGGGATTTCTACTTCTGCTCATTTTTTCAATGAAATCCAGCGGCCCCATATCAGAAATAGTATTGCCGGTATCCCATTTAAATATAACCGGCGGTGCGTCTATACAATACATTGTTGTTTGGTTTTTTATTGCTTTGTGGACTTTCGTCGATCCGGGATTTTACCAGCGGTGCGCTGCCGCCAAATCACCTCAGACTGCCAAAAAAGGTATATTAATTTCAATTGGATTCTGGTTGATTTTTGATATGCTAACCTTGTCCACAGGCCTCTACGCCAAAGCACTCCTGACGGCAGGAGACCCATTATTCGCCTATCCCCGTTTAGGCGCCATGGTTTTACCGCCACTGGCGTATGGAATTTTTATCACCGGGTTAATGGCCACCATCATGTCCACCATTGATTCTTTAGGGCTCATTAGCGCCATTACGTTTGGCAGGGATATTTTATGGCGGATCCAATCACCCACATCTACAGATAAACTAAAATGGAATAATGAATCAACCATATTTGTACGTAAAGGGTTGATCATTACCGCTTTTATTGCATTGATCTTAGCATTTTCCATTCCATCGGTTGTAAAACTCTGGTATGGGCTCGGTTCCATTTTAGTACCGGGATTGGTCCTTCCATTTTTAATATCCTTTAAAAATAACAGGCCAAAAGAGAATATTTTATTAATGATGGTATCCCCAGTTTTGGTGAGTATTTTTTGGATACTCCTGGGTAAATTACTGAATGGGTATCCCTTTGGACTCGAACCATTTTATCCTGGTATCCTAACATCGGTACTCGTTTATGTAATTAAGGTAAAGAATTGAAAAACACCTTTTACAATACACC
>JAPYOT010000062.1 GCA_029938045.1 Fidelibacterota bacterium
ACAATATGAAATTTATTCTTATCATAATCATCGGCAATTTTTCTGCCGGGATTTCCGCACCCATAGACAATTATCCAAAAAATCCCAAGATTGATGCCATAAACTATATTTTCAACATTGAATTATCCGACGAAACCGATGAGATTATTTGTGAATCCAAGGTGGATGTTCGTTACTTGGAAAAAGGAATTAAGGAACTTCGCCTTGATCTGATAAATGTACAGAAGGGTAAAGGGATGAAAGTCAGCCGGGTAACATCCAATGGTGATGCCTTGACTTTTAAACATAAAAATGATGAATTGTATATTAAACTGCCGATGCCATCATCGGTGAATCAGCGCAGTCAGTACACAATTTCTTACAGAGGAGTTCCTGCGGGTGGATTTAAAATTGCCGATAATAAATATGGTGATCGTACATTTTTTAGTGACAACTGGCCCAATAAAGCCCGGCATTGGTTGCCGCTCATTGACCATCCCTATGATAAAGCCATGTGCGAATTTGTGGTCACGGCTCCGGACCATTATCAGGTCATCTCCAACGGATTATTAATAGAAGAAACGGATGGTCCCAATGGTAAACGGCTGACCCATTGGAAACAATCTGTACCCATCGCACCATGGCTTTTTGTCCTTGGCGTCGCTCATTTTGCGGTTCAATATGTAGACACCTTTGATGGTAAATCAATTCAGACCTGGGTATATGAGCAGGATAGGGACGCGGGGTTTTATGATTTTGCTGAACCGACGAAACAGGTATTAGAATTTTATACAGATTATGTAGGTCCATTTGCCTATGAAAAACTCGCCAATATTCAGTCCAATAGTGTGGGCGGCGGCATGGAATCTGCAACAGCAATATTTTACGGTGATAAATCCGTTACGGGAAAAAGGTCTGTGCGCTGGCGAAACGTTATCATTCATGAAATTGCCCATCAATGGTTTGGCAATGCAGTAACGGAATATGATTGGGATGATATTTGGCTGAGTGAAGGTTTTGCCACCTATTTCACCTTGCTTTTTATCGAACACCAATATGGGCGGGACGCTTTTGTTGAGGGTTTGAAATCAAGCCAAAAACGCGTAAACGCATTTTATAAAAAGCACCCCGATTACACGATAGTTCATGACAATTTAAAGGACATGGCCGACGTTACCACGGGTCAGATTTATCAGAAAGGAAGTTGGATTTTGCACATGCTGCGTGGCATTATGGGTACTGAAAATTTTTGGAAAGGGATACAATCCTATTATGCCAAGTATCAAAATCTCAATGCCACCACGGATGATTTTCGCCAAGAAATGGAAGAGGCCTCCGGCATGGATTTATCTGGATTTTTCAAACAATGGCTCAATGGTGGCGGTACCTTAAAATATGCAGGAACTTGGGAATACAAAAATGGTAGGGTAAAAATCACATTGGACCAGGTACAGAATGATGGTTATTTATTCAAGATGCCATTACAGATTGGTATTTATAAACCGGGGGAGACGACGCCTATAATTGAAACGATTCAGGTGAATAAGAAAAGGAATTCCTTCACGATTAAAGTGGATACTGAGCCAAAAAAGATTATCTTGGATCCAAATTTATGGGTGCTGATGGAAGCGGCGTTTGAGAAAAAGAATTAAAGGGGAAACCATCTTGATTGTCCAAATTGCAAACTGTAGTGATATCTACCTAAAATAGTACGTCATATCCCCAATTATAATATTTGATGTCTCTCAAATATTGAATTATATTTACAGGCTTTATTGGACAATAAAAACAGGTTTTTAGGAAATTATGAGTAGACAATGTGATGTAACAGGAAGAAAACCCATGTTCGGGAACAATGTGAGCCATGCGCACAATAAAACCCGACGTCGGTTTGATATTAATCTTCAGAAAAAAAGATTTTGGCTGGCGGATGAAAATCGCTGGATTACCCTCAATGTATCGACACAGGGCTTACGGCTGATTGATAAAATCGGTATTCGTAAAGTGTTGAATCGAATGAGAGCTGACGGGAAAAAAGTCTAAAAAACTTTTTATACGATCGAAAGATCCTCCTTTGTTATAGCCCTTCATCGAAAGATGAGGGGCTTTTTTTTATCATGATTTTATTTTCTGTCTTATAAGAACTAACCCTAAGTTCTGCTCCTAATTTAAGCAGGAGTGTTTATGCGTAAAGCGTCAATCAATATTTTCTTCATTTTTTCTATTCTGTTTGCAGGTGATCTCAAATCACCTGGGGAATTTCTGGGTTATAACCTGGGAGATCAATTTACCTATCACCATCGAGTGGTATCTTATGTCGAACATGTGGCGGCATCTCGTTCGAATGTAACCCTTCAACATTACGGAAAAACATACGAGCAGCGTCCCCTGTTGGTGGCGATTGTTTCCAGTCCGGAAAATATGGCGAATCTGGACCAGATTCGCAGGGATAACCTAAAACGGGCTGGTATGCTGAAAGGAAAGCCTTCGGGAAAAAAGGTTGGTATTGTCTGGCTCAGCTATAATGTGCACGGAAATGAAGCCAATTCCACGGAAGCAGCCATGAAAACACTTCACGCTTTGGCAGACCCAACCAATCGAGACACGCAAAAGTGGTTGGAAAATACCGTGGTAATCCTTGATCCATGTATTAATCCTGATGGACGGGACAGATATACCCATTGGTTTCGCATGACCGGAAACCGCTGGCCCGATGCAGATCCAGTATCCAGAGAACATATGGAACCTTGGCCGGGGGGACGAACCAATCATTATTATTTTGATCTGAACCGGGATTGGGCATGGCAGACACAAACGGAATCAGATTCGCGAATCAAATTGTATAACCAGTGGCTGCCCCATGTCCATGTGGACTTTCACGAACAAGGAATAAACAGCCCCTATTATTTTGCGCCGGCGGCAGAACCATTTCATGAATATATCACGGATTGGCAGCGGGAACTCCAAACCATGATTGGAAAAAATCACGCCAAGTATTTTGACAAGAACAATTGGCTCTATTTTACAAAAGAAGTTTTTGATCTTCTTTACCCCAGTTACGGTGATACTTATCCCACATATAACGGTGCCATTGGGATGACTTACGAACAGGCAGGCCACAGCCGCGGCGGCCTTGCGATTGAAACGGAAGATGGAGATACCTTGACGCTTTTGGATCGGATCACCCATCATTATACAACAGGATTGTCCACCGTTGAGGTAGCGTCTCAAAATGTCAATCGCATTGTAGATGAATTTGTGAAGTTTTTCTCAGAAGGGAAGAATAATCCAAAGGGTGAATACAACACGTTTATTATTTCAAAATCCAATCATATAGATAAACTGAATGATCTCCAGGGTTGGTTGGATAAAAATGGAATCCAGTATGGTACAGCCAGTGCCAGTCGATCCTATAAAGGATTTAATTATAAAACGGGGAAAACCGGTTCTGTGAAAACAAATGTGGGCGATTTGGTTATTTCTGCTAACCAATCGAAGTCCGTGCTCGTTCAGGTTTTGTTTGAGCCCCAAACAACCTTAAGGGATACATTGACTTATGATCTCACCGCATGGGCCATACCCTATGTCTACGGCTTGGATGCGGTTGCAGTTAAAAGTGATGTCAAAATGTCCACAGCGAAACGATTTGTCTCAAAAACTGAAAAACCTTCAGGTGTTCCCTATGCCTATATCCTTCCCTGGAAGGGAATTTGGGATGTTAAATTTTTATCGGTTCTATTTAAAAATGATGTAGTTGTTCGGGTAACAGAAGAACCTTTCGAATTAAACGGTAAAACTTTTGATAGTGGTACGTTGGTCATTACGCGAAAAGGGAATGAAAAACTGGGAAAGAATTTTGATCATATTATCCAGAAAACGGCTCTAGAAAATCATCGGAATTTGACAGTGGCAAGTACAGGGTTTGTGACAAAAGGAAAAGATTTTGGCTCGTCATCTATGCGGGTGGTGAAAGCGCCGAAAATCGGATTGGTTTCCGGGAAGGGTGTAAGCAGTTACCGTTATGGCGAAGTGTGGCATTTCTTTGAGCGGCAAATTGAGTTCCCTATTACCGTCATTGATAGTGACTATTTTAACCGTATTCCCAAACATGATTTTGATGTCATTATCCTTTCCTCAGGCAGTCATGGTTATATAAATAAGGAATCAGTGAATGAACTGCGCGGCTGGGTGAAAAAAGGCGGGCGATTAATTCTGATGGATTCGGCCATGGACCAATTTGTGGATAAGGATGGATTCGGATTAAAAAGATTCGCCACAAAAGATGAAAAGAAAGCATCTGAGGAAAAAAATAAAAAGCGGAAATTGGCTGAACGGTTAAAATCCTATAAAGATAGACAGCGGGACCGTCTTAGTGATAATGCCTACGGTTCCATCGTCAAAATTGAAATGGACCCGTCCCATCCATTGGCGTTTGGATATGGAGACGATTATTTTTCCTTAAGAATTCGGAATCATCATTATGCATTTTTACCTGATGGTTGGAATGTGGGAGTCACCCACGATTCCACTGCATTGGTCAGCGGATTTGTGGGGATTAAGGCTCAGGAGAATTTTCGGGAATCCATGGTGTTTGGCGTTGAAAGTATGGGCCGGGGCAACGTGGTGTATTTAGCCGACAACCCTTTGTTTAGAGCATTCTGGCGTAATGGAAAATTATTGTTTGGGAATGCTGTTTTTATCGTTGGAAATTAATTCATGTAGAGGCACGATTAATTGCGTCTCTATTGGGAAAAAATGAAAAAAATATTACCCATATTATTTATCGCTTTTTTGGGGTGCAGTCAATCGGATTTCCAACTGAAAACAGTTAATGCGGCGGCGCTGCATAAACAGATCGCCACCCATAAAGGAAAGGAAGCTGTCTTAGTCAATTTTTGGGCCACCACTTGTGCCCCATGTTTGAAAGAATTTCCAATGATTGTCGAACTGTCGAATAAATATAAAGATAACGGAATAAAAATTTATTTTGTCACAACCGATTGGATGGACTATAAAGATAGAGCCATTGCCTTTCTTGAAAATCAAGGTGTGAAAGGGGTAACCTTTATCAAAGAGGAAGGGAACGATAATAATTTCATCCGCGCCATAAATGATGATTGGTCAGGAGCACTTCCGTTTACGATTGTTTTTGATAAAAATGGTAATATAACAGATCATTGGGAAATGGAAAAGAATAAGACCCGTTTTGAATCAGCCATAAAGAAAGCAATTGAATCATGAATTTTGAACCATTCCAGTTAGAGCGTCAGCAATCCATTTGGGAGAACAAGGTAGATTATAATTTATCTGAGAGTGGCGTTCATCCCGGGACATTAAAATCACTATTTTCAAGCAATTTCATCGAAAAGATCGAGAATACAGAACTTACCTATGGTTTTACAGAAGGATCCCCAGAATTGAGGCGGTCTATCGCTTCTATTTATCCCGGTGCTACCCCTGACAATGTCCAGGCCTTCAACGGTTCTGCTGAAGCCAATATGGTCGCCATTATGTCCTTGTTAGAAAAAGGCGATGAAATGGTCTATATGGTACCTAATTATCTCCAGATTTACGGCTTCGCCAGAGGATTGGGAGTTAATGTGAAAACTTTTTCCCTCCACGAATCCTTGAACTGGCAGCCTGATTTGGATGAATTAAAAAACCTTGTATCTGAAAAAACCAAAATGATTTGTATTTGCAATCCCAATAATCCCACCGGTTCTGTTTTACCCAAGGAGACAGTTCATGCCATTGGTGAGATTGCTCAAAGTGTGGGCGCATGGATTTTGTCTGATGAGGTTTACCGCGGGGCGGAACTCAATCGAGAAGAATGCACCTCAATCTGGGAAATTGATTATGACAAAACTATCGTGAACTGTGGCTTATCCAAGGCCTACGGTTTGCCCGGATTGCGACTGGGATGGTCATTGGCTAACGAGGATTATATCCAAAAATGCTGGGCCACTCATGATTATACATCCATTGCCATTGGCCGATTGAGTGATATGATTGCCGCCCACGTACTCCTTCCTGAAAATCGTATGAAAACATTGAACCGTACTCGGGATGCACTTACTAAAAACCTGGCTCTGTTCCAGGCATGGGTAGAATCATTCCATGGGAAATTCAATTTTATGCCACCGGATGCAGGGGCAATGGCATTTGCAAGCTATGACTGGGACATCAATTCGTCTGAACTGGTAGAAAAAGTTCGAAATGAAGCAAGTGTTATGCTGGTGGCTGGTGATTGGTACGGTATGGATCATTATCTGCGTTTTGGCTATGGGGCAAAGCAAACTGATCTTGAAGCAGCCTTAGACCGAATTACACCCGTTTTCAATTCATTATGATCTCATTCCCCAAGGATGTAGGAGGTGCTCATGAACGGTCCAAATCCCATCTCCGACATACACCCCTAGAACATTCGCCCTACTTGAGTAATCTCATTGATGATGATGTTTATCTGAAACTGGACAATATCCAGAAAACAGGATCATTTAAATTCCGCGGCGCTATTAGTAAAATGACCGCTTTGACCGACGACGAAAAATCCAAAGGTGTGGTAACCGCTTCCACAGGAAATCATGGGGCCGCCTGTTCTTTGGCCATGTCCATCCTTGGTATTAAGGGCAAGATCGTTGTTCCTGAAAATGTGCACAAAAATAAGGTTGAGAATATTCTCAATTTAGGCGGCGAAGTAGAATATTTTGGCAATGACTGTATCAATGCGGAGGAGCGTGCTCAAGAAATTTCAAGTACTACCGGCGCCACTTACATTTCACCCTATAATGATCCGGACATTATTTGCGGCCAAGGGACCATGGGGTTAGAGATATGGAATGATCTGGCTACCGTAGATTCAGTTTTTATTTCTGTTGGCGGCGGCGGATTGATTTCCGGTGTTGGCGGCTATCTTAAATCCATGAATGAAAATGTCAATATGGTTGGCGTCTCACCCCAAAACTCCTGCGTTATGTATGAATCCTTAAAAGCGGGTGTGCAACTCGATTTACCTTCTGAAGACACTCTTTCGGACGGTACCGCCGGTGGTGTGGAAATGGGATCGATCACCTTTGAATTGTGTCAAAATATTATAGATGATTTTGTGTTGGTTTCCGAAGATGAAATCGCCGATGGTATTCGCATCGGTTTGGAAAAACATCACCAGCTAATCGAGGGGGCGGCAGGGGCTGCAATCGCTGGATTTATGAAACAAAAAGATAAACTCAATGGCCAGACGGTCGTAATCGTCATGTGTGGTGGTAATATCAGTTCTGAAGTATTAAAGAGCATACTATAATGCGAATTATCAACTTGGTTGAAATTAAATCTGTTCTCCCGAAGGTTGATCTTATGAAAGAGATTGAAGTGGGGTTTGTGGCCTATACCCGGGGAGATGTGGTGGTACCGCCTGTGGGAGAATTGCAATTCGAATCGCCGCCCGGAGATGTACATATCAAATATGGATATATCAAAAATGATGATGTGTATGTAATCAAAATTGCGTCTGGTTTTCCACGGAATTCAGATAGGGAACTACCAAACGGGAATGGCATGATGCTGGTATTTAACCAGAAAACCGGCGAACCCATGGCCATCCTGAAAGATGAAGCACACCTCACCGATGTGAGGACTGCAGTGGCTGGTGCCATTTGTGCGAAATATTTATCGCCCAAAATCGTAAATAATATTGGAATTGTAGGGACAGGTCTTCAAGCAAAAATGCAATTGAACTATCTCAAAAAAATAATTGATTGTAAAAATGTGATTGTGTGGGGAAGAAGCGAAACATCCCTGTTAAAGTATCAATCGGATATGATTGATACCGACTTTAAGATTATCACCACCACCAACATAAACGATGTGATCAATAACTGCCAATTGATTGTAACGTGTACATCCAGTGAAACTCCCTTAATAAACCATGTTAATCCCGGGACGCATATAACCGCCATGGGTTCCGATACCTTAACGAAACAGGAACTGGTGACATCCATTTTAACGGAGGCGGATTTGGTGGTCGCGGATAGTAAATCCCAATGTGAAGTTCGGGGTGAAATTCATCAAGCATTGAAATCGAATGATTTTTCCATGGATGATGTGTTGGAACTTGGAGAGATTATATCTGGAAAAACACCAGGGAGAACGTCTGATTCTCAGATTACGATTGCAGATTTAACCGGCGTGGCTGTTCAGGATATACAAATTTCAAAAGCGGTTCTGAAGTATTTACTTTAAATGCATCCCTTCTTTTGTGAAGTCGTAAAATATACCGTAATATGACCCACATTAAAATGGGAGTTTCATCATGATTAAGTACCTTAAACAAACAACAATTTTAGCGTTTTTACTGACCTTTACTTTTGCCGGTGAACTGGATCTTGGTGCATCCATGCCAATGGGTGATGTTAAAATGACCGATATTTCAGGAAAGACGGTGACCTTAAACGATGTCAAAATGGAAAACGGCTTACTGGTGAATTTTTCATGTAATACATGTCCATGGGTTATAGCCTGGCAGGATCGTTACAATTCTCTATCCGAAGCGAGCAATAAGAATAAGATTGGCTTTATTACGATCAATCCCAATACAAAAAATAGAGCTAAGATTGGTGAAGGACTGGATGAAATGCGTGATTTTTCCAAAAAATACGGCCACAATTTTCTTTACACAGTTGACAAGGGGGCCGAATTAGCCACCGC
>JAPYOT010000063.1:0-7030 GCA_029938045.1 Fidelibacterota bacterium
ATCACCCTTTTTTGTGACTGAACCAAAATTGGCAGGAAATTCTTTGGGGAAAACAAATTCGTTACCGGAATCTGATCCAAACTGACTTTTACCCTCGGCTATCCAATGGAGTCCTACCAGATTTAAATATCCGCTTCTGGATTTTAAATAAGTGATACGATTCTTTTTAAACGTCAATAATTCTTTCTCATAATCAGTCGAAGTTGATATACTGCAGCCAGACAGGAGAATGCCGCCTACCATGAAGGCAGCCATTGATAATGATTGGCTGTTTTTCCAAATTTCCATAGTGGTCAATATATCAAGAATTTTCCCCAATATGATATATTTCTTTTCAAGCTAAATTAGAGGATGAATAAATTAAAATTATTACTCCTCAGCATATTCTTGTTTGTAACAGGGTGTTCATCGTCAAAGCCCACTAATACATTTGAAGATTTTCGATGTTACCCCAAAGCGGTCTATCTTATTCGTCATGCAGAAAAGATGATTATAGAAGGAGAAAAAGATCCGGAACTCACTCGGGTGGGAATTAATCGCGCTGAAGCTTTACCCGGTACGTTGGAGGATGTGATGCCTGGATTTATATATTCCAGCGAATATACACGGACGCAGCAAACGGTGGCTCCTTTATCCAAAGCATGGGGGCGGGATATATCTATTAAAACTGCCCGAGAACCTCAATTGCAAATTGCGATAGCCCTGTCTCATTGTGACCAGAATGTGGTGATTGCAGGTCATTCAAATACAATTCCACATTTAATTTCGCTTTTTGGCATTCAAGACGAAATCTTCATAGAAGATAATCAATATGGTGATTTATTTATAATCCGTTGGCAAAAAGGGAACCCATCATTATCCATAGAACATGTAGGTGAATAGAAAAGCTTTTGGATTAGAGTAAATTGAAAAAAATTATTCTTTATTCATTTATAGGTGTTTTGGGATTTATTGTTGTTTTGTTAACAGTACTTCTCAATTACCGACCTCATGTACCCCAGTTAGAAAAATATGGGATAGAAGCTTCTTTGCCAAGTACGGGTAATGGATTAATTGTACAATTTACAGGTAATACCAACATTTTGATTTCCGATGGTAAAACATCCATTTTAACTGATGGGTTTTTTACCCGCCCAAGTGTTGTTAAAGTTCTTTGGGGTGAAGTAGCGCCGGATGAATCGATCATTAAATATTGTCTGGATCAGGCAGGGATTCAAAAACTGGATGCGGTGATTCCGGTTCATTCCCATTTTGACCATGCAATGGATTCTCCCGTCGTTGCTGAATTGACAGGTGCAACATTAATCGGTTCTGAATCAACAGCCAATATTGGAAGAGGATTGGGATTTCCTGAAGATCAAATGGTCATTCCAAAATCTGGGGAAACCATCCAGTTGGGGACTTTTAAGGTAACCTTGGTGAAAGGGCGTCATTGGCCATACCCAGATAAGGAATTGGCAAAAAAGTTATTGAATAGAAGAATTACAGAACCGATTGAACCGCCAGCAAGTGCATTTGAATATTATGAAGGTGACAGTTATACCATTATAATAGAACATTCTGAAGTTTCATTTGCCATCCATGGCAGTGCAGGTTTTGTCCCCAATATTTTAGATAATTATGATGTGGATATTTTGTTTTTAGGTTTGGCAGGATTAGAAACCATGGATGGCGCTTATAACGATAATTATCAAATGCATGTGGTAGATGCATTGAGTCCGGATGTGATTGTGCCTATCCATTGGGATAATTTTTTTGTTCCTCTGAAAGATGGCATTAAATCCAGGAGTTTATTAGAAAAAGTTCTTCAGGGGATGGATGTGAAAAAATCATTCGAAATGGTAGAAGAAAGGAATCTAAATCGTAAAATAGTAGTTTTGCCATTATGGGAGAGATTAAATGTTTCAGAAATCAGGAGGAAAGATTAATGTTATTTTTATCAAATAAATCAAAATTCATTTTTATCTGGGGGGTCTTTTTTATTTTTATCCAGGGTTGCTCAGAGGATTCGGCCCAAATCACGGAAGAAATACGCAGTCTGAAAACGTATCCTTATTCTAATCCAAACCCTATTCCAATTTTGACAAAAGATAGTCGGTTATATCCATACCATTCTTTTAACGGATATAGCCATGAAGGATCTCCCCAGGATTGGAAAGTGGTGAAAATGGAAAATGATCATATAGAAGTGTATGTACTTCCAGAAGTCGGTGGAAAAATCTGGGGTGCTATTGATAAATCCAACGGTGAAGAATTTATCTATAGAAACGAGGTAATGAAATTCAGAAATATTTCTTTAAGAGGACCATGGACTTCTGGTGGAATCGAATTCAATTTTGGCGTCATTGGCCATACACCTGCCACAGCATCACCGGTGGATTATGTAACAAGGACGAATGCTGATGGTAGTGTGTCCACATTTGTGGGCGGGATGGATTTGCCCTCCAGAGCCCATTGGCGTGTGGAGATTAAACTTGAAAAAGATAGGGCAAACTTTGAGACCAATACTCTTTTTTACAATCCCACACCATCTACACAGGCCTATTACAATTGGATGACTGGGGCCGCATTTGCGCAAGACGATTTGGAATTGGTTTTCCCGGGAAATCAATATTTAAAACACAGCGGTTTGGTGAAATCCTGGCCTATCGATGACCATGGAAGAAATCTCACATTTTATGATAACAATCAATTTGAAGGGCATAAGTCCTATCATGTTGTGGGAGAGTGGAAAAATTATTTTGGTGGATATTATCATAACGAGGGGTATGGTTTTGGCCATTGGGCCCAATATGATGAAATGCCGGGCCAAAAACTTTGGCTTTGGGCTTTATCTCGACAAGGAGGCATTTGGGAAGAATTTCTTACGAATACAGATGGACAGTATGTAGAATTTCAGGCAGGGAGACAATGGGTGCAGTATTCTCCCAGTGATGATTTTACACCTATTAAAAAAGCGGACTTCGACCCATATGGTACTGACCGATGGCATGAATCATGGTTTCCGGTTAAAGGTACGGGTGGCATGAATGAGGCATCGGAAGATGGGGTGATGTATGTTGAAAAACGGAATGGGGAGATTCAAATAAATGTCCATTCGTTCCTTAAACAAAACGGATCAATTAAAGTCATAGCTGGAAGAGAAACTATTTTTGAACAATCGTTAAGATTCCAACCAATGGCATTGCATTCCATTTCTGTTCCTCATGGAACGACGGATGAATATGAGGTGATTGTTGAAGAATTGGGACTTCATTTCCGATCCAACAGGGAAGTCCTCCGATTGAAGCGGCCATTTAAAACCAATCCGGATGTTTTGGCAGCCTTATAAAAAACTAATAAACTATTAACGGCTGGGTTGGAAGACCTCAAAGAACGACGCTATCCCAAAGCAAAAACAAAATTTGAAACTATATTATTGGACGAACCCTATCATAATGGTGCATTGAGAGGGATGGCCGATCTTTACTTTCGAAGTGGAGAATATGCAAAAGGACTCGCTGCCATTCATATCGTCCTTCAGCTGAATGGATATGATGAAGCGGCCAATTTTATGGCAGGAAATTTGTATCGGGCCATGGGCGAATTCATCAATGCCCGGGAAGCCTTTGGATGGGCGGCCAGATCTATGGAATTCC
Source organism: Fidelibacterota bacterium (assembly GCA_029938045.1). Classification (GTDB taxonomy): domain Bacteria; phylum Fidelibacterota; class Marinisomatia; order Marinisomatales; family TCS55; genus TCS55. The sequence continues at coordinate 3,639 of JAPYOT010000063.1, forward strand.
GCTCCGCATCTTTTACGCAAATGGCAGAATTATCCCTTATCCAAAGTCAATTTGAATTGGCGAAAGAATATGCCCACAAGGCATTGGATTTTAATCGATACAATATTAATGCACTTCAAACATTAGCCATAGCGGAAAGAATGTCCGGGAATAATCAAGAAGCAAAAAAACCACTTCACCAATTAATAGAAATAGATCCGCTACACCATTTTGCGAATTTGGAACTCTATTTTCTAAATCCATCAAAAAAGAATTGGGATCATTTTATCGGTTTAATCCATAATGAATATCCGGATCAAACACATCTGGAATTGGCGATTGCCTACCATAATCGCGGACAGGATGAAGCTGCAGTCCAATTGTTGGAAAAGCTAATGGACACAAGTCAAAATCCCATCATCCATCTATGGCATGCGTATTTAAATAATGATGCAGAATTACTCAATGTGGCTAATGAAATTTCGCCAGAGTTTGTATTCCCCTATAGACGAGAAACGATTCAAACATTGGTTTGGGCAACCAAGAATAATAGCGATTGGAAATGGACATATTACCTAGCATTGAATCTTTGGGGAAAGGATCGAAATGCTGAAGCATTGGCATTAATGAACTCATTAGGTGAACGACCCGATTATGGTCCATTATATATTGCCCGCGCTTCATTGAAAGAAAAACTGGGAAAATCGGGTATTGACAGCGATTTAGAAAAATCGATTCAATTAAGACCGGAATCCTGGTTAATTCAATTGGATGCAGTGCGCTATTATCAACATCATAAAAAATGGGAAAAGGCCTATCAATTATCCTTGAATGCATTCATGCACTTTCGCAATAATTTTAATGTAGAAATTATGCATGCCCGTTCCCTTTTATATATGGGGCGAGTGGATGAATGTCTTGTGGTTTTAGAATCGGTTAATGTATTACCATCGGAGATGGCAAAAGAAAGTCGCCAACTTTATAAATGGGCATTCCTTAGACAATCTATCGATTTGATCAAGGCGGGCAATGTTGAAGAAGCAATCTCCGCAATCAATGCCAGCAAAGAATGGCCGGAAAATTTAGGTGTGGGAAAGCCATACCAACCGGACGAACGGATTCAGAATATTCTTTTAGATTATGTTAAAGGCACTATTAATTCTAATCAATATTTGGTTTTACTTGAGGCGCTCAATGATGAAAAATCCGGACAAGGATATGATTCGATTTTAATTAAGGAAGCATTGGCACTTATTCAGAAATAATGAATTGGGATTATCCAAAGCCATTTAAATGGAGAGTTAGTATAGAATATTCGGCAATTGATGCATTAGGTCATGTGAATAACAAAGCATATCTGGAGTGGATCATGTAAATCATTGAAGATATTGCCGCCAATTCGCAAAGAATCATATAATCAACTTTCAGATGAGCAACATAAGGTTTACCTAAAGTATTATTCACTCACAGAAAAGTTTGGCCGACTTATGATTCTGTTTTATATATCAGTGATACCGATTTTTAATTTGGATTACCATAAAACTACTACTGATTAATGCTCAATGTATTTTGGAATAATTAAGTATAACCGGATAGCTTTATTTAATAAATTCAAGTCTGAGTAGAAAAGTATTTTTTTATTATAGAGAGAATTCAATGGCAAAATATCCCGGTATTCAATCAACTGCAGATGGGGCAGCAATTGTTGTATGGGTTGAAACCCATATTTCACAAGCGGCTTGCGCATACCCAATTACACCAACCACAACAATGGGTTCAGGTTATCAGACAGTTGTGTCCAACGGTGGTACAAACATGTGGGGTGATACGATGGCTTTTATTGAATCCGAATCGGAGCATAGTTCTGCTTCTGCAAGTGAAGGGTTTGCGGTAGCTGGTGGACGGGTAACAAATTTCACCTCGGGTCAAGGTTTGGTTTTAATGAAAGAAGTGTTATTTACGATTTCAGGCAAGAGACTTCCTGTTGTGTTTCATATTGGAGCTCGGGCCCTCACATCTCATTCTTTAAATGTCCACGCAGGACATGATGATGTCATGGCAGTTTCAGATTGTGGTTGGGGGATGCTTTTTGGTCGAAATGCCCAGGAAGGGGGAGACTTAGCACTTATATCAAGGCGAGTGGCGGAAGATACAGATACACCTTTTTTTAATATTATGGATGGATTTTTAACAACACATACCATTGAAAATGTCTATTTACATGAACCGGAAATGATGGTTGAGTTTGTAGGAAAACCTCAGGATAAGCTGGTTAATATGATGGATCCTTATCACCCAATTATGTCAGGTGTTGTGCAAAATCAGGATTCATATATGAAAGGCAAAATCGCCCAGAGAACATTCACGGACAAGATTAAACAAAAACTTGTGGATTCGATGAAAGAATTTTATGAGTTGACCGGGAGAGAATACAATTTAATCTCAACGTATAAAATGTCAGATGCTGAGTATGCTATCATTGGTATGGGTTCAATGATTGAAACATCAGAATTAGCGGTAGACTTTCTCAGGAAGGAAAAGAACATTAAAGTTGGCCTTGTCCATGTTACATCATATCGTCCGTTTCCAGGGAAAGAAATTGTTGAAGCATTAAAAAATGTAAAAGCCTTTTCAGTTTTGGAACGAATGGATAATCCGCTGGCAGAAAGCAATCCGCTAACGTTAGAAATAAAATCTGCTTTTACTGATCATCTTCAACCAGATGAAAATGGATACGTAAGAATACCAGAGATTTATTCAGGATCTGCGGGATTGGGTTCACGAGACGTTCGTCCTGATGATATTTTAGCCGTGGTAGAAAATATGTTTAAGAAAGAAAAAAAATATTTCGTTATTGGTATAAAACACGAATTGGCATTAGAACCGGGAGATTCCACAGACCTAAGAACGGATGGCACATTTTCGATGCGCGGGCATTCCGTGGGTGGATATGGATCTGTAACAACCAATAAAATAATTGCAACAATCGTTGCAGATCTTTTCGATATGTATGTACAGGCGTATCCAAAATATGGTTCAGAGAAAAAAGGGCTACCTACCACCTATTATTTAACGGTAAGCCCTGAGCCTGTTAAAACACATAATGAACTTGAGTTTGTTGAATTTGTACCCCTCAATGATGTGAATTCTTTTAATCTTGCCAATCCCTTAAAGGGACTTCAGCCAGGTGGAATGCTTTTTGTCCAATCGCCCAAAACAAAATCCAGTGACATTTGGCGCGATTTTCCGAAATGGGCACAAAAAATCATTCGTGAGAAAAAAATAAAGGTTTTAGCACTGGATACAGTAAAAATTGCTAAAGAAGTCTCTTCAAAAGCTGATTTAATTCAGAGGATGCAGGGGATTGTATTGTTAGGAATATTTTTAAAAGCAACACCGTTTATGGAACGATC
>JAPYOT010000063.1:7130-8588 GCA_029938045.1 Fidelibacterota bacterium
AGTTTAATCCCCGCAGGTACCGGCGCCCTACGGGATTTTAGTTACATTGCACCCGATATACCTGAATTCACTGCAGAAAATTGTGTTGCTTGCATGGAGTGTGTCACTCAATGTCCGGATACGGCCATTCTTGGCAAAGCAATTCCTGAATCAAAACTGAGTGAAACGATTGATAAGCTTGAATCGGGGGAAATTAAAGGGTGGATTTCGGACCAATGGGCGGATACGAATAAATTCTCGAAGGTACCGGAAAAACAAGGAAAAGAACCGGCCAAATTTGGCATTTTTATTGACCCGGTCAAATGTAAAGGCTGTGCTGAATGTGTGGATGCCTGTGGTGACCATGACGCACTGGGCATGATCACCAAAGTGGATGATACCATTCCTACCTATCAAAAAGCTTTTGATTTCTTTAATGATTTAGGTGATACACCTTCAGAATATATTAATGAACGTGTATTGGTCGATATGATGCTCGCAAGCGACGCTATGTTATACACTGGTGGCGCTGGATCCTGTATGGGGTGTGGAGAAGCCACTGCGTTGCGCATGATGCTTGCTGCTACAGGATTTGTTTATGGAAAAGAAAGTATCGGATTGGTTGCTGCCACGGGATGTAATACCGTTTATGGATCAACCTACCCTTACAACCCTTTTTTAGTTCCCTGGACAAACTCACTTTTTGAAAATGTATCTGCAGATGCCATGGGTATTCGAGCACGATGGGATCAAATGGGCTGGCAAGATAAAAAATTGTGGATAATAGGTGGTGATGGCGCCATGGTAGATATTGGATTCCAAGCATTATCTCGTATGTTGGCTTCAGGTATGGATATTAATGTGATTATTTTGGATACACAGGTGTATTCAAATACTGGCGGTCAAACTTCTACATCCTCATTTACGGGACAAGATGCTAAAATGTCAATGGTGGGTAAATCGATTGGTGGAAAAACTGAAAGAAGAAAAGAAATTGCAAATTTATGTATGATGCATCCTGAAACATTTGTTGCCCAAACCACATCTGCCCATACAAACCATTTTTATAAAGCCATCATGGCAGCTAACGAATATAATGGTCCTTCAGTAATTAATGTGTATACGACCTGTCAACCAGAGCATGGTGTTGCTGATGATATGGCCATGCAACAAGCAAAATTGGCGGCGGACTCTAGAGCATTCCCTGTATTAATTTATGATCCAACAAAGGGGGAAAGATTTTCTGAACGTCTTTCTCTTCAGGGAAATCCTGCAAAAAATAAAGATTGGTTCGTGAATCCGAAAACTCAAGAAGCAACAGACTTTATTTCATTTGCAAAAACAGAAGGACGCTTTGCAAAACATTTTGATGAAGATGGCAATCCTAATTCAATAATGTTAGCATCACAGGAAGAAAGACTGGCCAATTGGCGGTTACTTCAGGAATTGGCTGGAGTCATTTAATTGGAACAAAAAACA
>JAPYOT010000008.1:0-13026 GCA_029938045.1 Fidelibacterota bacterium
CCCTTTTCTGGTGGTGCGGCGTGGATGAAACTGGGACGGCGGCCCTTGCGGGTGTCCCCGCATAATGTGAATTGGCTGATGACCAATGCTGAACCACTTACATCTTGAATTGACAGGTTCATTTTTTCATTCTCATCATTGAATACTCGGAGGTTGGAAATTTTATCGGCCAAATAATCGGCGTTTGTTTCTTCATCTGTATCGGTCACGCCGAGTAAAATCACAAAGCCATGGTCAATTTGGCCGATTATTTTTTTATCAACGGTAACGGACCCAGATTTGGCCCGTTGAATCACAGCGATCAATCAGACACCCAGACGTTTTGTTTACCGTAAGTATCTCGCAGTTTTTTGAGGAAAGATGAATGGGCCGACACCTTCACATTGTGGGCGTAAATACGTCGCTGTTTACCTCGCTCTGCCGCCATATGAAATATCAATCCGCAGCCGCCTTTGTGATCTTTCGCCATAGAAAGAAGCGCATCAACATCAGCCGGGGACATTTGATCTGGCTCGATACGAATATTTAGATTTTTGGAATAAATTTCCCGGGCTTTTTCTACGTTTATAATTTCATCGGCAATCATTTTTAGATCAGAAAAATCCGTTTCGTCCGTTGGCTTACCCGTAATAAAAACAACATTATCATTATTGATCATTTCTTTATACTTAGCAAAAGTATCGCTGAATGCTAAAATTTCTGCTTGGCCGCCAAGACAATCTAGTTTAAAAAAGGCCATCTGGTTATTCTTTCGATCAAAATGCATCTTTACATCAGAAATGGTTCCTCCAACACGAACCCTGTTCCCATTCCGATGTTCTACTTTTTCAGTAAAATCAAAGTTGGAAAATTCTTCCAAATCCTCTGCATATTTCAGTAGAGGATGCCCCGAAAGATACATGCCCAAAACTTCCTTCTCATTTTCCAGTAATTGGGATTCAGACCATTCTTCTGCCTGGGGTAAGGGTGGCACCATGGAGATATCCTGTCCATTCGCACTGGATGCGCCAAACAGATCCACTTGATTTCGCGCTATATTCTCTTGTATCGTTTGACCATATTTCAACGCCGTATCAATAACAGCATATTTTTGTGCGCGATTCCCCTCTAACCCATCCAAGGCACCAGCCATATTCATGCTTTCCAGGACTTTTCGATTGACAGATTTCAAACTCACATTGGCGGTAAAATCAAATAATGAATCAAATTTTCCATGTTTATCCCTTGCTTCCACAATTTGCTCTAACGCTTTGGACCCGACATTTTTAATAGCATTTAACCCAAAAGAAATGGTTTTATTATCCACAGGGCGAAAATTGGTTCCGGATATATTCACATCTGGAGGATCCACGTCGATTTTTAATTTTCGGCATTCATTAATCAAAATCACCACCCGGTCAATGTTGGACATTTCGCTGGTAAGGTTTGCACTCATAAATTCTGCCGGATAATGGGTTTTAAGCCAGGCCGTCCGGTAGGCCACATAGGCATAGGCTGTTGAATGACTTTTATTAAATCCATATTCAGCAAATTTTTCAATCAATTCATAAATCTCTTCGCCCTTCTTTTTAGAAATATCATGTTTTTCCAGCGCACCATCGATAAACTTCATTTTTAGCTCATCCATGGATTTTTTATCTTTCTTCCCCATAGCCCGACGCATGATATCTGCTTCAGCCAGTGTAAAACCTGCAATTTCATGGGCGATCTGCATCACTTGTTCCTGATAAACAATAATGCCATAAGTTTCGTTCAAAATTGATTCCATGGCCGGATGGGTATATTTTATTTTCTTTTTCCCATGTTTACGGGAAATAAAGTCATCAATATTATCCATGGGTCCGGGGCGATATAAGGCATTCATGGCAATCAGGTCTTCAAGAACGGTGGGCTTTAGTTTTTTCAAAAATTCCCGCATTCCGGAAGATTCAAACTGAAAAACGCCAATGGTTAATCCCTTTGCAAATATTTTATAGACCTTGGGGTCATCCATGGGTATTTTTTCTATATCAATTTTTTCACCCCGTTCCTTCAAAAGCTTCAGGGCATTATCAATGACTGTCAGATTTCGGAGACCAAGAAAGTCGAGTTTTAATAGACCCAGTGATTCTAAACCCTTCATATCATATTGGGATGTAACATCTCCCTGGGGCGAGCGATAGAGCGGTACAAAATCCGTTAAATCACCTGGAGCGATCACAACGCCTGCTGCATGAGTCGAAGCATGGCGGTTCATCCCTTCCAGTACTTTCGAATATTCAATCACGTCCTTGTACTGTCCTTCTCCAGCCTCCCTAAGATCCGGACTTTGTTTCAAGGCATCATCTAAAGTGATATTCAGCGTCGTGGGAATCATTTTTGCCAGGCGGTCAATTTCTCCAAATGAATATCCAAGAACACGTCCCACATCGCGAATGACCTGACGGGCCTTCATTTTACCAAATGTAATAATCTGAGTAACCGATTTTTCACCATACTGATCTTTAATATAATCGATGACTTCTCCCCGACGTTCGATGCAAAAATCAATATCAATATCCGGCATACTGATTCGATCCGGATTCAGGAATCGTTCAAACAAAAGGTTGTGACGCATGGGATCAATGGTTGTAATCCCTAGGGAAAATGAAACCAGACTCCCTGCGGCAGACCCGCGACCCGGGCCAACGGGGATGGCATTATCTTTGGCATACTTCACAAAATCAGCCGTAATTAAAAAGTAGCCCGCAAAACCCATTTTTTTAATCACTTTTAATTCATGGTCAAGTCTGGACCGTAATTCTGGATTGATATCACCATACCGGTTTTGAACACCAGTCTCACATAGATTTTGGAGATATGTGTCTGGGTCTTTATTTGACACATCTTCCGGAATAGGAAAGATGGGCAAATGATAATCTCCCATGGGAAGTTCAATCTCGATACTATCCGCAATTTTTCGTGTATTCTCAATGGCGTTCGGGACATCTTTGAACATTTCATACATTTGATCTTGAGTCTTGAAATAGAACTCTGGCGTAGCATAGCGCAGTCGGTTGGGGTCATTTCGATCTTTACCAGTACCCAGACAAATATGAACATCGTGGGCTTCCCAATGTTCGTGCTTTGCATAATGGGCATCATTGGTGCACACGAGTGGGAGATTTAATTCGCCAGCCAGTTTTTTCATATTTTGAATATTCTTTACTTCATCAGGAATGCCATGATTTTGGACCTCCAGATAAAAGCGATTTTCAAATATTTCTGCGAATCGAAGAGCCGCTTCTTTGGCCCCATCCCAATCATCTTTCAGCATTTTTTCAGTCACTTCCCCTTTGAGACAGCCGGAAAGACAGATGATTCCCTCGTTATGTTCTTTCAATAAATCAATATCCACTCTTGGGCGGTAATAAAATCCATCTAAATAACCATAGGTAACCAATTTCATCAAGTTTCGGTACCCTGTATAATTTTGGGCCAACAGTACAAGATGATTGTTTCCCCAGCCGCCATCGGAACGTGGTTTCTTATCAAATCGGCTACCCACAGCCACATAGGTTTCGCAGCCAATGATGGGTTTAACGCCGGCTTTCTTTGCAGATTTATAATAGGGGATGACACTGAACATATTTCCATGTTCGGTGAGGGCCACAGAATCCATACCTAAATCATCAATGGTATTCACCAATGTTTGGACGGTTTGAGCCCCATCCAAAAGGCTGTAATCGGAATGATTATGTAAGTGTACGAATTCTGATGTCATTTAAAATGAAATTGATTAGTTGGATTAAGGGTTTAAAAATACATTGTGCCATTTTGAGACGCAAAGCATTGCAAGGCCTACATGTAATTAAATTTGAATTTTTAACACGCGTTCATCGCTGTTGTAATCAGGGATTAATTCTAATTGGGTATAACCTGCGGATTGGAATATATCCACCGCTTTTGACGGATGTTCCCCAAGGCCCACTTCTAATACCATCCAGCCCCCCGGTTTAATCAAGGATTTGCCTACTTCCGCAAACCGCCGATAAAAAGTGAGCCCATCCCCTTCATCTGTCAGGGCTATTTTGGGTTCATACTGGTGAACTTCTGGCATTGTTTCACTCATTTCCTTTTCGGGAATATAGGGTGGGTTTGAAACTAATAAATCGAATCTTCCCTTTGGAATTTCTTTCAAAAAATCCATGACTTTAAAATCGATGTTAGACAGTTCATTTAGATCGGCATTTTTCTCTGCCTGAATAATGGCGGTTTCAGACACATCCACAGATTCTATCAATGCATCATTTCTTTCTGCCCCCATGGCTATCGCAATACAGCCCGACCCGGATCCAACATCCAATACTTTTGGGGTTTTTATATTGCCAATTGAATAGAGCGCCACATCAACAACGCGCTCTGTTTCAGGGCGAGGAATTAGCACGTCTGTAGTTATATTAAATTTATGCCCGTAAAATTCTGTTTTTCCTGTTATATACTGTAATGGTTCCCGGCCAATCCTGCGTTTAATCCACTCCTTCAGTTGTTTAAGTTGAGGCCGGTGGATTGGTTGCTCAAATTGCACGTAAAGATCAATTCTCTTATAATTCAATAGATCACAAAGAAGCCACTCAATTTCTTTTTTGGGACTCTCAAACCCTTTTGATTTGAAATAATCCTCGCCCCAATTGAGGATATCAATCACCCGCCAAATTTGATTTCCTTTTTCAGCGGGAAGAGCCATTCAATTCCCGATAGAAGCCAATTGGGCTTGTTGATCAGCCAATTTTAAGTTTTCAATAATTTCCCCAATATCACCATCCATAATGGCTTCCAAATTATAAGCTGTGAAGTTTATTCGGTGGTCTGTGATTCTCCCTTGCGGAAAATTATATGTCCGAATTTTTGCCGACCGATCACCTGTAGAAACCATATCTCTTCTTGCATCTCTTCGTTCTTTAGATAATTTTTCTTTTTCGGCCGCTAACAACCTCGATCGGAGTACCTTTAGGGCTGCTGCCTTATTTTTATGCTGAGATGATTCATCTTGGCAAGTAACTACTAATCCGGTCGGAAGATGGGTAATACGAATCGCTGATTCTGTTTTATTTACGTGCTGTCCTCCAGCACCACTTGCCCGGTATGTATCAATTTTTAAATCAGCATCAACCACTTCAACGTCCGCCTCTTCTGCTTCGGGAAGCACTGCCACGGTTGCAGCTGACGTATGCACACGACCGCTGGTTTCCGTTTTTGGTACCCGTTGAACCCGATGAACACCGCTTTCATATTTCATCATGCCGTACACACTTTCTCCTGATACAGAAAAAATGATTTCCTTGAGTCCTCCGATTCCAATTGCATTGGATTCCATCACTTCATATTTCCAGCCATTTCTTTCTGAAAAACGACAATACATTCGGTATAAATCAGCTGCAAAAAGGGCAGCTTCGTCACCTCCGGTCCCGGCCCGAACTTCAACAATTGTATTTTTATCATCCGTGGGATCGTGGGGTAAAAGTAGTACTTTCATCTCGTCTTCTAAGGTAACCAGTGATAATCGCAATTCCTCTATCTCATCCTTGGCAATTTCTTTTAATTCATTATCGTCCCCATCTAAAATTTCTTGATCGTCATTCATTTGTTCGTGGATTAAAATATATTTGCGCGCTTTATCTACAATGGGTGACAAATGCCGATGTTCTTTTGCCACGACTGTATAACTGGCTTGATCGTTAATAAGAACCCCATCTGCCATTTGAGTTTCCAACGATTCGAAGTGAGCCGTGATTTCTTTGAGTTTGTCTATCATCCGATGGCTTCTGCCACGTATTCTTTCCCGACCATTTTCTCATATTCATCACCAAATGCCTCTTTCAAAGCGGTGATAGCCACTTCTACCATGTCATCTTCTGGATGGCTTGTGGTGATGTTTTGGAGCCATAAACCGGGCGCCCTTAACATTCGGAAAAACATATTATCACCATTGCGCGCAGTCAGCTTGATTATTTCGTAAGAAACACCAGCCACCAATGGAATGAGGGGCAGGTGGACCATCAGCCGAATAGGTAAGCTGATATGACCAGTGATTCCCATTACGACGGCGTCAATCATAGAAAAAACAATGATTGCAGACAGTAAAATAATAAACATAAAACTGGTGCCACATCGGGGATGCTGGGTTGGAAAAGATTGGGCGTTTTTAATTTCAACATCCATTCCTGATTCGAAATTATATACAACCCGATGTTCTGCACCATGGTATTGAAACAGGCGCCTTACATCCTTCATCAGTGAAATCAGGAAAAGGTAAATCACAAAAAAGGTAATCCGAAATATACCGGAAATCATATTGAATGCTACCGCTTCTTTTTCTACATCCAACATTTTTGTGGTAAGCCACATGGGTGCAATCATAAAGAGAGTGACAGCCAATAGAATCGCAAATGCTGATGATAAAGATTCCAAAAACTTATTGGGTTTTTTATCCTTCTCTTCCGGCATAGCAATATCCGCAGACCACTGGAGCGTAGTCATTCCCATTTTCATGGCCTCAAACAATCCAGCCATTCCTCTGAAAATAGGTTTTTTCCAAAATTTAGACTGTTCTGTAATTGATTTGAAATCATGGCGATCCACATGCACGGTCCCTTCCGGATCCCGAACGGCAGTGGCATAAGCACCAGGGACACGCATCATTACACCTTCAATTACAGCTTGCCCTCCCACTAAGATAGTGGGTTTCATTATAGATATTAATATTGTTTTTATCATAAAAAAATGGCCTCACGCAGGATAAACCTATTGTGAAACCATTCCTATTTTTATTCGTGTTATTGGTTCGTTTTGCCGTATTTCTTTTTAAACTTCTCAATACGGCCAGCAGTATCTACCAACTTTTGCTTGCCCGTATAAAATGGGTGACATTCTGAACAGAGTTCTATATGCTGATCGCCCATGGTACTATACACTTGAAATGTATGACCACAGGAACAAACAACATTCCCCAGTTTATATTCAGGGTGTGTATTTGCTTTCATTGATTATGTCCTATTTTTATTCAATTTAATTATTATTATTTTCAAACTCTTCTAAAACTTTTTTTACGCGACGGATTCCTTCTTCAATTTCATCCTCTCCCAATGGATATGAAAATCGAATATGTCCTGGCGCACCAAATCCATCTCCAGGAACGGTGACTACTTTAGCTTCGTTCAAAATAACATCGCTTAAGGCAAATGAATCTTTGATTTCTTCTCCACGAAATGATTGGCCAATATAAGTTGAAAAATCCGGAAATGCATAAAACGCTCCTCCGGGAGTATCACAACTCACGCCAGGCAAATTGTTCAATAATGAAACCATTAGGTCTCGTCTTTTTTTAAATGTATTCCGCATCATTTCAATAGCAGATTGATCGCCAAGTAACGCTTCTACAGAAGCAGCTTGTCCTATGGAATTCGCGCAAGATGTGGCCTGTCCTTGGATTTTACCCATGGCTTTTATTATAGATTTTTTCCCAAATGCATATCCAATCCGCCACCCAGTCATGGCGTAAGTTTTTGACATACTCATGCAGGTAACTATATTTGCACCAATACGGTGATTATCACTCAGTTTTTGCGCACTGGTAAATTCACCATCAAAAACGAGTCTTTCATAACATTCATCCGAAATAACTGTCCATCCATTCTCTTTTGCCATTCCCAAAATATTAATAATAGCTTCATCCGTCCAAACACTGCCCGTGGGGTTCGAAGGTGAATTGACGATAATCCCCTTTACCCGGTCCGTTATTTTGGATTTTAAATCCTCAAAGTCTGGTTCAAAATTCCGTTTGGGATCCGTATTTACCAATACCGGTTTTGCATCTGAAAGGGTCACGAACTCCGGAAACGATACCCAATATGGCTTAAATATTAATACTTCATCTCCGGATTGAAATAGTGTTTGGCATACCAGATATAAACTTTGTTTTTCGCCATTAGAAATGAGCACTCGATCGGGAGATACATCCAATTCGTTTTCCCGTTTTAATTTTGTGCAAACTGCTTGCCGCAGTTCAATGGTTCCGGATCCTGCCGTATATTTTGTTTCACCCTCATCCATGGCAATTTTGGCTGCTTGCCGTATATTTTCTGGTGTATTGAAATCAGGCTGACCAACACCAAAATTAATCACATCAACCCCCTGGGCACGCAGGTCAGCAGCTCTGGATGTCATTTCAAGTGTAAAGGAAGGTTTAACGCGGTGAACGCGATCGGCAAATTCAGTCATAAGATTTATTTTATTTAAAGACTGTGCTGTTTCTTGTGATACTTTTCCGAATTGTAATTCACATCGGAACTAGAACTGTCTTTTGTCCTTTGTTTGGGAGGGGGAGAAGCTCTTTTTTTAGATCTTTTGGGTTTCGCCTTTTTAATGGGTTGCGTTTCGTAGCCCCCATCCATTTCCTCAATGTGAAATTCTTCAGAAAGTACTTTTTTACTTCTTTTTGGCTTCGGCGAATGTTGACCTGGAACCTTTTTAGGGCGTGGCACATTTTCAACATTTATCTCCTGTAAATCAGATTCAGCCGCGATGGATTCGTCGTCATCTTTTACTGCCTCTGACTTCAACGCTTTCAAGTCAGCTTCATTAAATGAAAAAACATCAGGATTAAATAAACCGAATAGTGTGCCATAACCCCGTGTAATTCCGTTCCCAATTCCTAAATAATTGGGTAAGACAAAATTGGCCCGAAATTCTCCATCAAACGAACCCCAGTTGTTTTCATCTACTGGACGGGGGAAAAGAGATGAAAGGGTTACTTTCGTAAATATATTCTCTTCAAGTTCCATTCCCATTTCTCGAGCCATAAAAACAATATTTTGCCCGAGAAGACGATTTAAATAATTAACACGGTCTGCATTATTCAAAGATCGATAACGATGTCCAGTTGTTTGATTCAGAGCTACCCATGGGGTAACAAACCGATAGCGAATTAATTTTGATACGGGTTGAAACCGATCACTATGTTCTTCAATTTCGCTATCTAAAACTTGAAAAGTAATATTGCCAAAATCCATGAAATCCATTTTTTTTGCAATGGATTTAATTGGATCTACTCCCTCATTAATTCCAACAATATATATTTGTTCGTTCAGCACCTTTACCTGAACACGGGGATAAAGAAATTGTTGACGGTAGGAGCCATCAAGCATCGGGACGATTTCTTCGTCAGGGAACTGGTTCATCAAAACACCTTTCACCTGATAAGGCGTTTTTCGGACTGGTTTATCCGTAAACACACGAACCGCAATCGTTTTTACATTTGGGTACTTAGAACTCATATATATCCTCCATAGTTGCTACACATAGAGCAAATCAGATACAAGAATTTAGTTTTACTGACTCATTGTTTCCATAAATTCTTCGTTGGTCTTTGTCCGGCGCATTCTATCCTGAATGAATTCCATCCCTTCTATCACTTTCATTTCATTTAGCAATTTTCTCAGGATCCACATCCGGGCCAGCACTTTTTTATCCAGAAGAAGTTCTTCTTTTCTGGTTCCCGATCTTACTAAATCAAACGAGGGATAAATCCGTCGGTCACTGAGCTTTCGATCCAGAACCAATTCCATATTACCTGTTCCTTTAAATTCTTCAAAAATGACTTCATCCATGCGGCTGCCAGTATCTATTAAAGCAGTGGCAATAATGGTTAAACTTCCGCTCTCTTCTGTATTTCTGGCAGCACCAAAAAATTGTTTTGGTTTTTTAAGTGCATTTGCATCTACACCGCCAGAAAGAATTTTTCCACTATGTGGAATGACAGCATTATGCGCTCGACCTAATCGAGTGATACTATCTAAAAGAATAACAACATCTTCTCCAAACTCTACCATCCGCCGTGCTTTTTGAATTACCATCTCCGCCACAGCAACATGACGTTCCGGCGGTTCATCGAAGGTAGAACTGATGACTTCTGCATCTACATTCCGCTTCATATCTGTGACTTCTTCTGGACGTTCGTCAATGAGCAAGATTATCATTTTTACGTTGGGATGATTCTTAGAGATCGCATTCGCCACTTTTTGAAGTAAAACCGTTTTCCCCGTTTTTGGTTGAGCAACGATAAGGCCACGCTGACCTTTCCCCACAGGAGAAATTATATCCATTATTCGAGTGGATAGATCTTTTGGGTTTACTTCCAAGTTGAATTTCTCTTCAGGATAAAGTGGTGTAAGATTGCTAAACAAAAAAGCCCGTTTCAATTCTTCCGGATCTTTCCCATTTACTTGTTCCACTTTCAACAATGCATAAAATCGTTCTTTTGATTTGGGAGGACGAATTTGCCCTGATACCTGATGGCCTGTTCTCAAACCAAACCGTTTGATTTGTGAAGGGCTTACATAAATATCATCCGGTCCAGGAAGATAATTAAAGTCAGGACTTCGTAAAAATCCATAGCCCTCTTTAAGAACTTCCAAAACACCATCAGCCATGACGCCGCCTTCTTTCTCGGTGTTAGCTTCAAGGATTTTAACAATAAGCTCCTGCTTATTCATTCCCGAATATCCATCAAGATTCAGCTTCGCAGCCAAGTCTGCCAATTCATTGATTTTCAGTTTTTGTAATTCATTAACATTCATATAAAAATAACCTTAATAAAATGGTGATCAAAAATTTTGTAATTAAGAAAATTTGGGGGACTGCCTTGTGGAGGCTATAAAAAAAGCGCATAGCGCAAAGCAACTGGCGGGATATTACACTACTTTAGAATAAAAAACCAAATTTATTGAAAATAGCTTTTGCCACATAATGACTACCAAAAATAAGGGTGGGGCGATTAGCTGATTTGGCAATTTTCGTGATACGATCCAATGCTTTTTCAAATGGTTCCATCACCTCAAATCCTTTTAATCCCACATCTGACAATTTTTTTGATAATTGAGATCCAGATAATAGACCCCATTCTGGTGCACCGCTAATAAACAACTGTTCAAATTGATTTTTTAAAGCGGCCCCTACCATATCAATCTCTTTATCTCCTTTCATCACAAATAAACCAATGGGTTTTTGCTTAAATATTTTCCTAATTGTTTCAAGAATTGCGTTCAATCCATGAACATTGTGTGCCACATCATAATAGAGTGGAGTTTCGGGACACAACTGTTGGAGACGGCCAGGCCACTTTACCTTTTGAAGTCCTGAATCAATCGTTTCTTTTTTCAATCCCGGAATGAATAATCGGGCTGCTTCGATTGCGACTGAATTATTGAGTGCCTGATGCCATCCAATCATGGGCGATTTAAATGATAAATTCTTCGCTACAAACTCGGTTCCTGATTCGGTTAACACTACCTGGGTAGGCGGATCCACCTCATTTACTACTGAACCAGAATCACCCGCCAATTTCAATAATAGGGATCGAACTTTTTCTTTTTGAGGCGCCAAAATCAATGGGACACCTTTTTTGATAATACCACCTTTTTCTTTTCCAATCATTAAAATGTCTTCGCCAAGGATTTCTCGATGATCTAGAGAAATTGGTGTAATTACCGTTAGATCCGGGGATAAAATATTGGTGGAATCCAATCGCCCCCCTAACCCTGTTTCAACCACAGCTACATCGATTTTTTTATCTGAAAAATACTTAAATGCCATCGCAGATGTGGTTTCAAAAAAGGTGGATTTAATTTCATCAATATCTGATTGGTAGCTATCAACAAATTCTACAATATCGTCATCATCTATTTGGGTGCCATTAATACGAATACGCTCATTAAACCGGATTAAATGCGGGGAGGTATATAAACCGACTTTTAGTCCTGCTTCCATCAATATGGAACTCACAATAGCACATGTTGATCCTTTTCCATTTGTACCGGCAATGTGGATGGATTTGAAATGAAGTTGGGGATCACCGCACCGCTTTAACAATTCAATTGTATGCTCCAAGCCAACTTTTATACCCAAGCGCTTGAGGTTGTATAAATAATCTAGTCGTGAGTCGAAATCAACTAAGATGGACTGGGGACACATGGTTTATTTCTCTTCCCAAAAATCTCCGGGCAACCCGTTTAAAACGCACAGGTAAATCCGTCACATAATTTTCCATCTTTCCTTCAGTTTCATTATCTGTGAGCAAATTTAATTCTTTAAGTAAATCGGCCGTATATTTTGCTGTTGTCTCTGCGGAATCCACAATCCGGATGCCATTGCCCACTACTTTTTCTAAAACAGGGATTAACAGTGGATAATGGGTGCATCCCAAAATAAGTGTATCGATATCTTGGACAACCAATTCGGATAAATAGGTTTCTGCAATTAGGAATGGCACATCCCCCGCCAACCAGCCTTCCTCTGCCAAAGGCACAAAAAGAGGACAAGCTATGGCTATGGTTATTATGGTATTATCTAAATGTTGGAGTGCTGTTTCATAAGCTTTTGACTGAACAGTCGCCAAGGTACCAATAATACCGATTTTTTTAGATTTCGTCACCGTGTAAGCCATTTCAGCCCCCGGATCAATTACGCCAATCATGGGTATATTATATGTTTTTTTAAGGAACGGCAAAGCCAAAGCAGAAGCAGTGTTACATGCCACAATCACTGTTTTCGCCCCTTTTTCAATCAGAAATTCAGTGATTTCTTTCCCATATTCCTGGATGAGATTTTGACTTTTATTTCCGTAAGGAACCCGAGCAGTATCGCCAAAATAAATGATCGATTCGTTTGGCAGATTTTTCTGTAAAGCTTTAACCACAGTCAGGCCGCCCAAGCCGGAGTCAAAAACAGCAATCGGCTGCGGGGAAGCCATTGTTAGCTTTCTGAGAGGTATTGTTCGCGGGAATAACGAAATTTTACAATGGCCTTATAGATTGAATTTGCAATCAATTGGCGATATTTAGGTTTTCGAAGTTTTTTCTCTTCATTTGCATTGGTTAAAAATCCTGCCTCAATTAATACATTGGGCATACTGGCACCAATTAATACGTGAAAACCAGCTTGCTTTACCCCCCGGTTTTTGGATTTGATATTTTTTCCCATTTCTTCTTGAACCATGGCTGCTAATTCTTC